>CAYNCR010000186.1:0-6037 GCA_964395575.1 uncultured Desulfohalobiaceae bacterium | reverse complement strand
CTGGCGGAGCTCATTCGTCCCGCTGGTTACTACCGGATCAAGGCGGGTCGTCTGCAGAACTTCTTGTTCTTTCTCCGCGACGAGGCCGGATTCCATGTTCCGGCTTTGCGGGAACTCGAAACTGGCGAATTGCGGCAAAAGCTCCTCCGGGTGAAGGGAATCGGGGCGGAGACTGCGGACAGTATGGTGCTCTATGCCTTCCACAAGCCGAGTTTCGTTGTCGATGCCTACACCGCGCGTATTTTCGAAAGACATGGGTTGATTCGCGAAAATATTGGATATGAGGAGCTTCGGAACCTGTTTATGGAGACGCTTCCGGAGGACGTCTCCCTATATCAGGAATATCACGCCCTTCTGGTCCGGACCGGAAAGTGGTGGTGCCGGAAGAAGCACGGGCTGTGTTCCGACTGCCCCCTTTCCGCGGTGACAAACACTGAATAGGACACATCGGAAGGGTCTTGGTGTCCTGCCATGTTTTCCCGGTCGCCACGGGGGAATATACAAGCGGTCCCGCAATACCAAGGAAAGAATCACGATTTGCATCGGACAAGACACGAGCCCTCCTTCCGGAATATCCGGCGGGGGTTTTTCCACGCGCTCTTTTCATGGGACCCTGAGCCGCAAGTCCGGTAAATAGTGCGGGACCCGTTTCCATGGCCCTTTCAGGCTTGGTCATGCCCCGGGTCCACCGGTGCACGGGAGATGTATGCAGGCCCTGAGCCGTCCAGCTGTGATAGCAGTACTCGTCGCGCTTGGAGGCGCTTTGGGGCTGGCCGGTTTGGCCCGGACCGACAAAGCGACTGCCCGTGAGGGCCGCTCTGCGATCGAGGAAAGGATCGAGCGCCAGAAGCAGCGCATGGAGGAAAACAAGGAGTCGCTTTCCGAGCTCTCCAAAAAGGAAGAAAAGCTCTATTCGGAGCTCGACGATCTGAAGAGAAGGGTTGAGCGCCTGACCTCGCGTGTTTCGGAGCAGGAAAAGAACCTGCGCCGCAAGCGCCGCAGGCGGAAGGAGCTGAATGCGCGCAACAAGGAGCTTCTTCGGCGAACGAGGGAGAAGGAGGAAGCCGTCCGGGACATGCTTTCCCACCTGTGGCCGCTCTATGTCAAAAGCAAGGAACTGGGGACGGGAAAGGTGCTCGACCTGCAGAACATCCGGCTCAACTATGCCTGGCTGACCTCGATCTACGAAATGGTTCAAAAGCGTTTGGCCTCCCTCCAAGCCGAACAGAAGGAGCTGAACGCCAACCTGGGCCGGTTGAAGCAGGTGGAGAAGAGCATTTCAAAGCGATTGCGGGAAATTCAAGACACCAAGGACGAGCTGCTCGAGCAGCGGCTCACCTATCAGAACAAGCTTCAGGAGGTGCGGGCCCAGAGGCTGGCCAAACGGGAACAGCTGGAGCAGATCCGGGAAACCATCGACGACCTCCGCTACCGACTCCAAAGCGAGAAGGAAGAGATATCCCAGCTCAAGGGCAGCCTCCCCTGGCCCGCGAGTGGACGTGTTGTCGATGCGCAGGAGGGGGAGGCCGGATCGAGCAAGGGGCTCTCCTTTTCCCTGAATGAGGGCCAGAAGGTGCGCTCCGTGGCCTGGGGCAAGGTAGTGTACAATGACAAGTTGCGCGGCTTCGGCCGAGTCGTTATTATTCTTCACGGACAGGATTACTATTCCCTTTACGCCTATCTTCTCTCCTCCAGGGTGGAGATGGGCCAGAAGATCGATCAGGGAGAAACCATCGGCAGGGCCGGTTTTCATCCCCGGGTCAACGGACCCGGCTTGTATTTCGAGTTGCGACGGGGCCAGCAGCCCATTGATCCCAGGCCTTGGCTCGAGGCCACGGGGGGCAGGGGATAGGGTCCCCTAGCTCCGGCGGAAATACATCCCCGGAGAAGATTATGTCCGCAAAAAACAGGGAGATGATTATGCGTATAACCAATTGGGTGGGGATACTGGCGCTTTTGGTCTGTTTGGCCGGAATGCCCAGCCCCTCGGGAGCGAATGAGGACTATGCCTCCTTGAAACAGTTCAGCCATGTCCTGGACATGGTGGAGAAGTCCTATGTCCAGCAGGTGGATCGCCAGGAGCTCATCCGGGGAGCGATCGAGGGGATGCTCAAGAATCTGGATCCCCACTCCGCCTATATGGGCAAGGACGCCTTCCAGGAGATGCAGGTGGAGACCAAGGGGGAGTTCACTGGCGTGGGCATCGAGATCACCATCCGCGAGGGCAGGCTCACGGTGGTGTCGCCCATTGAGGGAACACCCGCCTACAAGGCGGGCCTCAAGGCGGGGGACACCATCCTGAAAATCGATGGGGAGCCCGCGCGGGATATCAGCATCATGGACGCTGTGGACAAGATCCGGGGCCCCAAGGGCTCGGAAGTGGAGCTCACCGTCCTGCACGAGGACGAGAACAAGCCGGTGACGATCACTGTGGAACGCGACGTGATCCCCATGCGCAGCGTCAAGGCTCAGGAGCTGGGATCCGGCTATCTCTACGCCAGGGTCTCCAACTTCAATCAAAAGACGACCAAGGATCTGCGCGACACCCTGGACCAGAGGGATAAATGGGAGGGCATCGTTCTCGATCTGCGCAACAATCCGGGTGGTCTCCTGGATCAGGCCGTGTCCGTGGCGGATGCCTTCCTGAACGAAGGCAAGATCGTCTATACCAAGGGCAGAGTGGAGCGGGCCCAGATGAGCTTTTCCGCGGAGCCCCAGGACGAGGATATCCAGGCGCCGATCGTGGTGCTGGTCAACGCGGGAACGGCTTCTGCCGCGGAGATCGTGGCAGGCGCCCTGCAGGATCACAAGCGGGCGCTGGTTGTGGGACAGCAGAGCTTCGGCAAGGGCTCGGTCCAGACCATCATTCCCCTGCGGGAGAACACCGGGATTAAGCTCACCACAGCCAGATACTACACGCCCAAGGGAACCTCCATTCAGGCCCAGGGCATCATTCCCGACATCAGCGTTCCCTTCCTGGAAAGCGATGAAAAGCGGGATAAAGGCGGAAGCTCGGTGATGCGGGAGGAAGACCTGGAAGGGCATCTCATCGGTCCGGAGGAGGACCAGGAGAGCGACGTGGAAAAGGAAAAGGTTCTCGAGCTCCTGCGCGGGGACAATCAGCTCCGCGTTGCCTTTGAGCTGGTCAAGAGCCTCCCCCGCATCCAGGACCTGCACAAAGTCAGCGGGAAGTAAGCGATTGATGTCCGGTTCAGTCCTCCTTTATTGCCGCACTGTATCCGGATAAGGGGGGCTGGACGCATCTTGCATGACCCGGATCCCGGGCGCGTGTTGCGGAAAATGGCCCTATGGGAGGATCGGCTCGGCGTATGGGGAATCAGAAGAGCGGCAAGCGGACACGAAGCGGCAGCAGAAAGCGATCCTCGGCTTCCTCGAAACGGAGTGCGGGCTTCCGGCCCGTGCTGCTTGGAACGGCGGTGATTGTGACAGGAGCGGCCCTTCTCGTGGCACTGAGCCTTCCTCCCCGCGGACCGCAAGGGGAGCAGGTCGCCTCCGGGGAAAAGGGCCATGAGCTCGCACAGACGACGTCCACCTCCGATGTCCCCTCCGGAAAAACGGCTTCCGCTCCGTCCAAGGACCCATCCGGGGATGGGAAGAGAAAATACGAGGAGATGCCCGATCCATTCACCCAGGCGGTGGAGAAAGTGGATCTGGCACTGATGCAGAGCTTGAGCAAGGCGGGGGTGCAGCCGAAGAAACTGCGTCATGTCTCTCTGGACTATCGGCGGAAGGGGAATCAGGAATACCGCTTCCAGGAGATCGAGCTCCGGACGGAGCGCAGAAAGGGGCGCATGGTCCTGAGCGAGCTCGAGGAACTCCTGGAGCAATGGCTCTCCAAGGCGGCCCTGGAGCCCGTTCCGCAAGCCGACGGGATTTGGCGCGTGCGCGTGCAGGGTTCGGCGACACACAGGATTGTCCTGCGCTCCAGGGAAAAACCCGGGAAGGAGAAAAAAGCTGCCCCGGACAGTGATGCCCCGCGCATCGCCCTGGTCATGGACGACATGGGCAATAGCCTGGAGCGGGCGAACAGGCTGCTCCGCCTGTCCGACGGCGCCATCGCCCTTTCCGTCCTGCCCCGTTCCCCCTATTCCGAGGAGATCGCTCGCGCGGCCAAGAGCCGGGGAGCGGACGTGCTGCTGCATCTTCCCATGGAGCCCAAGAGCTATCCCGAGGCGGATCCCGGACCCGGTGCGCTCTTCGTGGGCATGAGGGCGGATCGAATCCGTTCCGTGCTCAAGCGGAACCTGGAGGGAATACCGGGCATTGTGGGGGTGAACAATCACATGGGGTCCCGGTTTACCGCTGCGGCAGCCCCGATGCGTGAGGTTCTGATCACCCTTCGGCACCGCGATCTGTTCTACATGGACAGCCTGACCAGCCCGGACAGCGTGGGGAGGGAGCTGGCCCCACGCATCGGGGTGCGGACGATTACCCGCGACATCTTCCTGGATAACGAGAAGGATGTGGAGAGCATCATCTTTCAGTTCCGCAAGGCCGAACATCTGGCCCGTGAGGAGGGATACGCCGTTGTTATCGGCCATCCCTATTCCCAGACCGTGGAGGCCCTGCGGCAGTGGCTCGCGGACAAGGACGATGACATCCGGCTCTGTCGACTGAGCCGTCTTGTTCAGACGCAAAACGATTCCCAAGCAGAAAGGAGTACCACGCATGGCACAGCAGACGCTGGCAATTATTAAGCCGGACGCGATTCAACGGAACCTGATGGGCGAGATCCTGAAGCGGATCGAGGCGACGGGCCTGAGGGTCCGGGCCCTGAAAATGGTGCATATGGACAAGGAGCAGGCCAAGGGCTTCTATGCGGTGCATTCGGACAAGCCCTTCTTCGACTCCCTGACGGACTATATGAGCTCCGGGCCCGCGGCAGTGGCCGTGCTGGAAGCGGAGAACGCGGTTGACGCCTATCGCAACCTCATGGGGGCAACGAAGCCGGAGGAGGCGGAAGCCGGGACCATCCGCAAGGAATTCGCCCTGGACATCGAGAAGAATTCGGTCCACGGCTCGGACAGCCCGGAAAACGCGGAAAGGGAGATCAACTATTTCTTCAATCAGCTGGAGATCGTGAACTGATCCTTTTTACCGCGTGAGAGCCTGTCAGGTCGCTGAGAGCTCAAGAGGCCATCCAGAGGACGCCGCACCCCAGAACGGTCCAGACGAGACCGATGGTCAGTGTGAGCCGGAACAGTTTCTGGATGGCCTTTTTGTTCCACTTTTCCTTGTCTGGCCCCAGGGAGGGCTTCTGGCGTACCTGGCCGAAGTACACGGCCTCCCCGCCCATTTTTGCTCCGACGGCCCAGGCGCAGGCGGCCATGGGCCAGCCTGCGTTGGGGCTCTCCATGCGCCTGGCCTGCTCCGGGGTCCGCAGAAGGGCGTCGCGCCAGGAGAGCCGCAGGATGAACGCGGCGAGCACGACGAGGAGATAGGTGATGCGTGCGGGAATCGCGGAGAGGAGGTCCTCGGTTTTGGCTCCGGCATACCCCAGCTCACCCCATGCCGAGGTCCGGTAACCCCACATGGAATCCATGGTGCTGACCGCCTTGTAGATCCACAAGAGCACGGGGCCCCCGAGCAGGAGGTAGAACATGGGCGCTATGAAGCCGTCGCTTATGTTTTCGCTCACTGTTTCGGCCAGGGTTTTATAGATCCCCTCCCGGTCCAGAAGCGAGGTGTCCCTGGAGACGAGCATGCCCAGGCCGGTCCTGGCCTCGCTTTCCCTGCCGGCGTCCACCAGGGCGGAAATGTGTTTGACCTCCGCGAGCAGCCCTGCCAGGGAAAGGCCGGAATAGGCCAGATACAGGGCCAGAATGAGACCGAGAAAGGGGATGCTGATGGCGATCCAGGCGATGGCCCCCGTGACCAGGCAGAGGACAAACAGGCTGACCCATCCTGCCCGGTGCAGGGAAATGCGCTTCTGGTTCCTGGCCCGCTCCTCGAGATGGTCCAGGAGCCAGCCCACCAGCCTGACCGGATGCGGCCAGGGCTCGGCGTCGCGGAAACA
>CAYNCR010000185.1:4083-6062 GCA_964395575.1 uncultured Desulfohalobiaceae bacterium | reverse complement strand
CCACTTAAAACCTAAAACATACAACTTCAGCAAGGAGGAACGAGAACGGAAACGATGACTTCTCCATCAATAATGGAAAAAGAGCTGGAATTCCAGGACAGCTATCTGGCCCGTGAGCTTTTCGGGCCCCAGGAGGACACCCTTGAGCTCGTGCGCAACAAGCTCGGAGTGGATATCCAGACCAGGGGCTCGCAGCTCGTCCTGAGCTCCTCGGACAGGGAAAGCCTGAACATCGCCTGCACCTTTTTCGTGCAGGTGTATGAGCTGCTCCGACAGGGCCACACCTTACAGGACAGGGATATGAATCACGCCCTGAAGTTCCTGCGGGAAAATCCCTCAAGCGATCTGAAGAGCATCTTCCAGGACAATGTCTTCGCTGTCTCCTCCAAAAAGACAATCACTCCCAAAACCCTCAACCAGCGGGAATACCTGACGGCAATCCGGGAAAAGGAGCTCGTCTTCGGGATCGGCCCCGCGGGCACGGGCAAGACCTATTTAGCGGTAGCCATGGCGGTGATGCAGCTGACCCGCAAGCGCATCAAGAAGCTGGTCCTGACCCGGCCCGCCCTGGAAGCCGGGGAAAAGCTCGGCTTCCTCCCCGGAGACATCCTGGAGAAGGTCAATCCCTATCTCCGGCCCCTGTACGACGCCCTCCAGGACATGCTGGACCCCAAAAAGCTCCAGGAAATGCAGGAGAGCGGGCTCATCGAGGTGGCCCCCCTGGCCTTCATGCGGGGCAGGACCCTGAACAACGCCTGCATCATCCTGGACGAGGCCCAGAACACCACCCCGGAGCAGATGAAGATGTTTTTGACCCGGCTGGGCCATGATTCCCACGCCGTGGTGACCGGGGACATTACCCAGATCGACCTCCCGGCGAACCAGAAGTCCGGGCTGATCCATGCGCGCGAGATCCTTTCCGGTCTCAGTGAGGTGAGCTTCGTGCACTTCGGCAGGGAGGACGTCATCCGTCACGAATTGGTAGCCAAGATCATCCAGGCCTATGAAGAGCACAATCAGCGAAACACGTCCCGGGATTGAAGTGATCCGTTCTTCCCGAGCACCCTATTTGTCCCTTTTCTCCCGGAGAGAGGCGGAGGGAATAGCCCGCGGCCTCCTGGAGCACTTCGGCATGGAGGACGTCTCCCTGGAGCTGCAGCTTACCGGAGACTCCGAGATCTCCGAGCTAAATCGGCGTTTCCTCGGCCTCGTGGGGCCCACCAATGTCCTCAGCTTTCCCGAGGAGGACGAGGAGGGTTTTCTCGGCTCCATTGTGGTCTCCATGGAGGCGGTGAACAGGGAGGCCCATCTCTACGGCCAGACCGAGGCGGGGCACTTCCTGCGTCTTTTGGCCCACAGCGTCCTGCACCTGGCCGGCCACGAGCACGGCCCCCTCATGGACGAGCTCACCGAGAGCGCAGTCGACTCTCTCGCGCCCGACCTCTGAACCGGCCCTCCCGGCTGCCTCGCGGAAGGGCAGCCGCCCTTTACAGCAACCCGCTCACGTTATATACATCATATTTTCCCCAGGATTCACCTCCGGCACAAGGCCATGGCACGGGCGCCTCGCCGCTGTCTTTGCTCGAGGGCCGGCACCCAATGCATTTGTGGAGAACGGTTATGCCACACCATTTTCTGAGCCTCGAGGATCTGCCTGCAGAAGAGATTCCCGGGCTGCTGGAGAGAGGGCAAAGCATCAAGTCCCAGCGCCTGATTCTGGATAACCTGGCCGGGAGATGCCTGGTCCTGATGTTCGAGAAGGCCTCCACCCGGACCAGGGTCTCCTTTGAGGTCGCAGCGAGGGAGCTCGGCGGATATACCCTGTTCATGACCCCTGCCGAGTCCCAGCTGGGTCGCAGCGAGCCCCTCAAGGACACTGCGCGCGTGCTTTCCCGCTACTGCCGGGGGATGGTCGTCCGCACCTTCGCCCAGGAGACGGCGACCGAGCCCGCCACAGACGCGGAGCCGGAGGAATCGCC
>CAYNCR010000185.1:0-4073 GCA_964395575.1 uncultured Desulfohalobiaceae bacterium | reverse complement strand
CAGCCATGCGGACATTCCTGTGATCAACGCCCTGAGCGACAGCTTCCATCCCTGCCAGGTCCTCTCGGATCTGTTGACCATGAGCGAAAGGAGCCCGGATCTGAGCGAGGTGACCGTGGCCTGGGTCGGGGACGGAAACAATGTGGCCCAGTCCTGGATCAATGCGGCGACAAAGCTGCCCATTACCCTGTATCTGGCCTGCCCCGAGGGCTTCGAGCCGGACCGCTCCCTGCTGAACCGGGCCCTTGAGGCCGGAGCGGAGATCAAGATGACCCGCGATCCGCAGCTTGCGGTGAGTGTGGCGGACTATGTCAATACCGACGTCTGGGCCTCCATGGGTCAAGAAGGGGAGGAAGAAGAGCGCCTGCGGCGCTTTGCGCCCTTCAGCATCACCTCGGAGCTCATGGCGCACGCCCCGAAGAATGCCAGGGTCATGCACTGCCTCCCCGCCCATCGGGGCCAGGAGATCAGCGAAGAGGTCCTGGAGGGCCCGGCGAGCATCGTCTGGGATCAGGCGGAGAACAGGCTGCACATGCAGAAGGCCCTGATGGAGTGGGTTTTTGGGAATACGTTTTGAGTTTGCGTGATTTCGTAATGATTTTCGTGTCTTTTCGTGCTCGCCCTGTTAAACATTTATCCCGTTAAACTCCGAAGGAAAGCGAAGCTGTTTAACTGGGAAGCGGTAGCTTCCTGCGAAACAGAGTTTCACGGGGCCTGCCCCGTTAAACAACCCGAAGGGTTCCTGCGAAGCAGGGTTTAACGGGGTGTTTCGTGGGCGAAGATATTACCCCGAGTTTACTGTTGTAGTGATCCATAAATTGGATTCAGTAAAGGATAATTTATTGCTATTATTAGATATTATTTCAAAAAAGCGTAAATCGGGTTAAGTCCAAGGAGGGCGATGTGGCTGGTATCAACAAGGTAGTGCTCGCCTATTCCGGCGGGCTGGACACCTCGATCATCCTGAAGTGGATCAAGCAGGCCTACGAGTGCGAAGTGGTGGCCCTGACCGCCGATTTGGGCCAGGAGGAGGAGCTTGACGGCCTGGAGGAGAAGGCCGAGGCCACGGGCGCGATCAAGGCGCGCATCCAGGATCTGCGGGAGGAGTTCGCCCGCGACTTCGTCTTTCCCGCCCTGAGGGCGGGAGCGGTGTACGAGGGGCGCTATCTCCTGGGCACCTCCCTGGCCAGGCCCCTGATTACCAAGCAGCTTGTAGAGGTGGCCCGGGAGGAGGGCGCCCAGGCCATCGCCCACGGGGCCACCGGCAAGGGCAACGACCAGGTCCGCTTCGAGCTGGCCGCGATGGCCCTGGCCCCTGAGCTGCGCGTCATCGCTCCCTGGCGGGAATGGGATCTCGGCTCCCGTTCCGATCTCCTCGACTTTGCCGAGAAAAACGGCATTCCCCTGCCCGGAGGGGAGGGCGCCCCGTACAGCTGTGACCGCAACCTCATGCATCTGAGCTTCGAGGGCGGCGAGCTGGAAGACCCCTGGCAGGAGCCCGGCCCCGGAACCTACGTCCTGACCCGTCCGCCGGAGCAGGCCCCGGACAGCCCGGAAGAAGTGAGCATCGACTTTGAAGACGGCGATCCGGTGGCGGTGGACGGGGAGTCCCTGAGCCCCGCGGAGCTCATCCGTCGCCTGAACAACTTGGCGGGCAAGCACGGCATCGGGCGCGTGGATATGGTGGAGAATCGCTTCATCGGGATGAAGTCCCGCGGCGTGTACGAGACCCCCGGCGGCACTGTCCTGCACATCGCCAAGCGCGATCTGGAGGGGATCTGCATGGACCGGGAGAGCATGCATATGCGCGACGGCCTCATCCCGGAGTACGCCCGCATGGTGTACAACGGCTTCTGGTACGCCCCGGAGCGCAGGCACCTGCAGCGGATGATCGACTCCTGCCAGGAAGGGGTCACCGGCACGGTGCGGGTCAAGCTCTACAAGGGCCAGGCCCATCCCGTGGGTCGCAAGTCCCCCTATTCCCTGTACAATCCGGACCTGGCCACCTTCGAGAAGGACGAGGTCTACAACCAGGCGGACGCCGCCGGCTTCATCCGGCTGCAGGGCCTGCGCCTGCTCGCGGGGCGTGGCCCGCAAAACGACGTTGAGTAAGCGGAAGAGAAGAGCGGGCCCACGAAATACCACGAAAGGACACGAAAAAAGTCACCATTCAGGGGGGCAAGAACCTCGAAACGTGCGGAAAAGGGCGCCAGTCAAAGAAAACGAACCATCAAGGCGCCAAGGAAGACGTCAAGAAAGAGTTTTTTCTTTGCCGCCTGCCCCGTTAAACGCGAAGCCTGTTTAACAGGGGGGTTGACGGCAAAGGAAAAGGCTTCGCCTTGCGGCCATCACCCCTAAGCAAAGCCTCTTCCCTTGGAGACACCCTTTGCAGCCTCGGCGGCTTGGCGGTTAAGAGAACACGGCATAGGCGTGACTGGCGGTTCATCTTTGCAAACCTCGGTTCAAAGCAACCCCGTGGACGCTTACCGAAAAAATTTTTTTCGTGAAATTTCGTGTTCTTCGTGGGCAAATCCTTTCGGTGGCTGAGGAGCTGAAAAGACACCCTACAGGAAACGGATCATGTGGAACGGCAGATTTTCCGGGGACAGCCACGAGCTGATGCGGGAGTTCACCAACTCGCTGGACAACGACCGCGTCTTCGCGGAGCAGGATATCCAGGGCTCGATGGCCCATGCCCGCATGCTGGGCAAGCAGGGGATTATCACCGAACAGGAGGCGGAGCAGCTCGTTTCCGGGCTGGAGCGCGTCCGGGAGGAGATCCGGGAGGGGAGCTTCCCCTGGCGCAGCGATCTCGAGGACGTGCATCTCAACATCGAGAGGCGCCTTACCGAGATGCTGGGCCAGGTGGGGGAAAAGCTGCACACGGGCCGCAGCCGCAACGACCAGGTCGCCCTGGATCTACGGCTCTTCATCAGCCAGCGCGTGGAGCAGTGGGAGTCCCTGCTGCGCCGGCTGGCTCGGTCCCTGACGGACCAGGCCGAGCGGCACCTGGAGACGGTCATGCCCGGATACACCCACCTGCAGCCCGCCCAGCCGGTGAGTTTGGCCCACCACCTGCTCGCCTACGTCCAGATGCTTCGACGCGACGCAAAGCGCCTGAGCCAGGCCCAGGAGCGAATCAGGGTCTCCCCCTTGGGCGCCGCCGCCCTGGCGGGGACCACCTATCCGGTGGATCCGGAAGCTATCGCCCGCGAAGTGGGCTTTGAGCGGACCTTCGCCAACAGCATGGACGCGGTCTCGGACCGGGACTTCGTACTGGAGCCCCTGTTCTGCGCCGCAACCATCGCCACGCACTTGAGTCGCCTCTGCGAGGAGCTGATCTTTTGGGCCAACCCTTCGGTGGGCTTTATGCGCCTTCCGGACGCCTTCGCCACGGGGTCCTCCATCATGCCCCAGAAGAAGAATCCGGACATCGCGGAGCTCATCCGGGGCAAGGCCGCGGGGACCTTCGGCGCGCTGCAGACCATGCTCAGCCTGCTCAAGGGATTGCCGCTGGCCTACAACAGGGATCTGCAGGAGGACAAAAGACCCTTTTACCAGGCGGACGAGATCGTTCCCGGATCGCTCGCCCTCATGGCTCCGCTGATCGCCGAGATTGAGTTCCTTCCGGAGAACATGCGCAAGGCGGTCAGCGCGGGGTACCTCAATGCCACCGAGCTTGCGGACTATCTGGTGGGACGGGGCATTCCCTTCCGCTCGGCGCACCATATTACCGGCAAGGCGGTGGCCTATGCCGAGTCTCGCAACATGGGGCTGGAGGATCTCACTCTGGGGGAGCTGCGCGGGTTTAGCGAGGAGATCGGGGAGGACGTCTTTGTGGCCCTGGATCCGCGGCAGGCGGTTGCCAGGCGAAATAGTCCCGGGGGTACGGGGTTCGAGGCGGTTTCGCGCCAACTGGAGGAAGTGCGGGCCTGGCTGGATTCGGAGGGCTAGTAACTCTCATGACTGCCCAGGCAGACACGGCACAACGAAACCCGACAAGTCTCGCATTTTTTTGTATGAAAATGTGGCTAACCTATTGAATTATTAGGAATTGTCCGCGAGGCGAAGGC
>CAYNCR010000184.1:0-6074 GCA_964395575.1 uncultured Desulfohalobiaceae bacterium | reverse complement strand
TCAAAAAACCCCGCGAACATTTACGCTGAATCCAGGGAGGTGCTGAATAGTTACGAAAAAAGAAAATAGGCGGTTCCTTCTGGAACCGTTGGGGACAGGGAGGCGTGCATGCGCGACGAAAACAAGGGCCGTTACTACGTGCAGGGCATCCCGGTACCGGAGACTCCGGAGGAGGAGCAGCAGCCGGAGCAATGGGAGGACACGCGGTTCATCGGCCGCAGTATCCCACGGGTGGACGGATACGAGCGGGTCAGCGGCACCGCGGTCTACCCCTCGGACGTGGTGCTCCCGGGCATGCTCTATGGGGCGATCCTGCGCTGCCCCCACCCCCACGCACGAGTCAAGCGCATTGACGCCACTGCAGCGGAAAAGCTCCCCGGGGTTCGGGCGGTCCTGACCCGTAATAGCCCCGAGGCGAATCTTTCCTGGAGCCATGGCTCCCACCCCCAACAACTATTCGAGGACCGCTGCCGCTACGAGGGCGAAGCGGTCGCCGCGGTCGCCGCGGACCATCCGGACCGGGCAGTGGACGGCCTGCGGGCCATCGAGGTGGAATACGAGGTCCTGCCCTTTGTGGCCGACATGGAGGAGTCCCTTAAATCCGGTGCAGCCAGCGTCCACTCCGGAGGAAACACCGCGGACTCCGACACCTATGAGCGCGGCGATATCGACGGGGGTTTCAGCCGGTCTGATGGGGTTCTGCAGCGGGACTACACCACCGCGGCGGAGCTGCACACCCCCCTGGAGCTGCACGGCTGCGTGGCCACCTGGGAGGGGTCCAGCCTCAAGGTGTGGGAGTCCACCCAGGGCGTCTTTGCCGTGCAGTCCCAGCTTGCCGAGGTGCTGAACATGCCGCTTTCCAGGGTACGGGTCATCGGGCACTACCTGGGCGGCGGCTTCGGCAGCAAGCTGGAAACGGGCAAGTATTCCGTCCTCGCCGCCCTTCTGGCCAAAAGGACAGGCAAACCGGTCAAGATGTTCCTTAGCCGGGAGGAAACCTATCTCACCTGCGGCAATCGCCCGCCCAGCTCCATGCGGCTCAAGGCCGGAGCGAAAAAGGACGGCACGCTCACCGCGCTGCAGCTCACCTGCAAAGGCACCGGCGGGGCCTACCCCGCGGGCGGGATCGCCCTGATGGACTGGCTGGTCCGGGACCAATACGCCTGTCCCCATGTGCGCACGGAATGTACCGACGTGTTCATCAATTCCGGACCCGCCCGACCCTTCCGGGCGCCGGGGCATCCCCAGTGCTCCTGGGCCCTGGAGCAGATGCTGGATGAGCTCGCGGAGGAGATCGGTATGGACCCGGTGGATTTCCGGCTCAAGAACATCCCGCTCCAGAGCCAGGCCCGCAGCGGCAATCCCAAGTATTCCAGCACCGGCCTGGAGGAGTGTATCCGCCGGGGCGCCGAGGCCTTCGAGTGGAAGAAGACCAGACAGCGCGCCGAGGAAGCCAGCCAAGGGAGCCCCATCAAGCGCGGCGCGGGCATGGCGGCCTGTCTCTGGTTCGCCGGGGACGGTGGTCCCCCCGCCACGGTAATCCTCAGGCTCTATTCCGACGGCAGCGTCAATCTCAACATGGGGGCGAGCGACATCGGCACCGGGACCAAGACGGTCATGGCCCTGGTGGTCTCCGAGGAGCTGGGGATAAGGCCGGAATACATCCAGATCGAGCACGCGGACACGGCCACAACCCAGTACGCTACCCCCAGCGGCGGCAGCAAGACCGTACCCACCGAGGCGCCAGCTGTTCGCGCCGCTGCCATCAAGATCAAGCGCCAGCTCCTGGACATGGCGGCGGACGATCTGGGAGCCGAGCCCTCCCTGCTGCGATTCCAGGGCGACCGCATCCTGGCCCACGGCGAGCCCTCCCGGAGCATCCCCCTCACCGGAATCAGCGGGCTCAGGCGGCGCGGCGTCCTTGTGGGTGTGGGGCACAGGGCCCCCAATCCGGACAACGTGGCAATCAATCCCTTCGCGGCGCAGTTCTGCGAGGTGGAGGTCAACACCAATACCGGAGAGACGAGGATTCTTCGCTTTCTCGGAGCACACGAGAGCGGCAGGGTCATGGACCGGCTCACCTACGACAACCAGGTCTACGGCGGCATCACCATGGGCATCGGCCTGGGCACCACCGAGCACCGGATGCTGGATGCCGGGCAGACCGGGAAGCTGGTGAACCGGAACTGGCACGACTACAAGCTCCCCACCGCCCTGGACGTGCCCGCGGACAAGACCTCCCTGCCCATCGAGACTGTGGACGAGCTGGCCAACAACACCGGAAGCAAGGGGCTGGGCGAGCCTGTAACCATTCCCACCGCCGCGGCCATAGCCAATGCGGTGTATCACGCCACAGGAGTGCGGGTGTACGATTCCCCGATCAACCCGCTCCGCTTGAGCGAGCTCCTGGCCGAACGGTGAGGCGTTTTTTTACCGGCTGTTCTTCAACCCCAAAGAGGAGAATGCGGCCATGCTTCCCCATTTTGACTATGTCCGGCCGCGCACCCTGAAAGAGGCCGCGGATCAGCTCTCCGGCACGGGTGATGTGATCCACGCCGGAGGGACCGATCTTCTGGGCTGCCTCCGGGACGGCGTCTTCGAGGCGGACAAGGTGGTCAGCCTGAGCGGGCTGGACGGATTGCGGGGCATCGAGGAAACAGCGGACGGCGGCCTGCGCATCGGGGCCCTGACCACTATCTCCGAGATCGCGCAGAGCCCTCTCGTCTCCGGCAAATTTCCCGGCCTGGCCCAGGGGGCCTCGGAAGTGGCCAGCCCGCAGCTCCGCAACCAGGGCACCCTTGGGGGCAACCTCTGCCAGAAGCCCAGATGCTGGTACTACCGCGGGGAGTTCGACTGCCTGCGCAAGGGCGGCCCCAAGTGCTACGCCGTGGGCGGGGAAAGCCAGTTCCACTGCATCCTTGGCGGCGCGGGGTGCTATATCGTGCACCCTTCGGACACGGCGCCGGTCCTGGCCGCTCTCCAAGCCGAGGCCCGAATCGACGGCCCCAAGGGGAAGCGGAAAGTGCCGGTGTCGGAGCTCCACGTTCCCCCGTCCCGGGATCCCAGGCGGGAGACGGTGCTGGAACGGGGCGAAATCCTGACCGAGGTCAGAATCCCCCCTCCCTCCTCAGGCCTCTCCACCAGCTATCGCAAGGTGCGGGCCAGGCGGGCCTGGGACTTTGCCCTGGCCGGAGTCGCACTGGCCATTGTCTTGAAAAACGGGACAGCAGCCGATGCGCGCATCGTATTGAGCGGGGCGGCGCCCGTCCCCTGGCGCTCTGAAGAAGCCGAAGCCGCGATCAGCGGTGCGAGGATCACGCCCGAGACCGCGGAAAAAGCGGCGGAAGCCGCTATGCGGGAGGCAACTCCGCTGAAGGACAACGCCTACAAGATCCCCTTGTTCCGAGGGGTGATCGCGGAGGAGCTCCTGCAGGCGGCGAAAACGGCAGGGTGATCAGCGGGCCTGTTGCACTGGCCGTCATTGGGGGCGAGGATAGCAAAACCACATATCGGCGTGACGCAGGCACAACCAAGCATGAAAACGCTGCGCGGGGAGACGGGGATGTGCGCTGATGCCTGTGTTTCATCCCGGTGTCCAGTGCAGGGAAGGGCTCACTTTGAGCGACTCATGCCCGCGAGACACCGATTGTTCTCCACAGACCCGTGGCATCGCGAACCTTACGGTCGCTACCGGCAAGATCCCCATATCGCGAGCTTCAAGGGCTCGCACGTTTATGAAACACGGCTTCAGCGCACATCCCCGTCTCCCCGCGCCCAACAATTTATCACAGCATTTCAGGAGGTTGAACGTACTTTTATATAAAAAAGCTCCCCCTCTCGAGGGGATCACTCCGACTCCTCCTCTTCAGGCGGGCTCCATTCGCAGACATTGGCCAGCTCGTCGATCCGGGTCCGGTCCCACAGACGGACGCGGGTGCAGTACGCCGCGCGTCCGATCAGGTGCGCCGCCACCGGCGCGGTGAGCAGCAGGAAGACGATCGCGGCAAAAGCCCGCAGTGTGGTGCTCAGCTCCATATAGTAGCTGGCTAGGGCCAGAAACATCAGCCCCGAGCCGAGCGCCCCCGCCTTGGTGGCCGCGTGCATCCGGATGATGGTGTCCGGCAGGCGGAGCATGCCCACCGAGGCCACAAGGCAGAAGATTCCGCCCGCAAGCATCAGCACCGCGGTCAGCACTTCCATCACTGGCCCTCCTTTTCGTCCACATCTTCCCGTCCGCCCCGCTCCTTGGCCAGGCGTTCCCGAAAACGGGCCAGGGCCACGGTCCCCAGGAAGGCGATCAGGGCGTAGGCAATGGCCACGTCCAGGTAGGTCTTCTGCCCTGTGTGAATGGACAGCGCGGCCAGATAGGCCACAATCAGCACGGATATCAGGTCCAGGGCCACGATCCGATCCGCCTGATCCGGGCCCATGACCAACCGGATAAAGGCGATCAGAATCGCCAGGGTCAGAAGGACCAGGGTGATTTGTGCGGAGATCTGCACGATCTGACTTTCCACGCCCATTATCGGAATGCCTCCAGCACCGGTTTTTCAATCCGTTCCTTGATCTGCGTCCGGGCCGTCTCCACGTCGTCCACGAACATCACGTGCACGTACAGGGTGCTTCTGTCCTCGGAGACATCCAGGCTCAGAGTCCCCGGGGTCAGGGAGATCATGTTGGCCAGGACCATGATCTCGAAATCCGAGCTGGCGTCCAGGGGCACACCGATCACCGCGGGGCTGCTGAAATGGCTTGGCGTGATCACGTCCCAAAGCACACGGAAGTTGGAAACCACAAGCTCCCATATGAACGTGCCGGCCAGCTTCACAAGCTTGATCACGCGCAGGAAATAGCTGGTGGACCCGAACAGGGACCTGGAGATCCACAGGGCCGCGTAGCCAATGGCAAACCCCGCAATGAACCCGCTCAGGGTGAGCTGGTCCATGATCACGGCAAAACCGGCGGCCAACAGGAGATTGAGCAGGAATATATGGCTCATGAACCCCCCAGCACGGCGTTCACGTAGATTTGGGGATGCGTCAGCTCGTGCGCCGCCTGCTCGGCCACCTCCAGGAAGGGACCGGGCAGGAACCCGATAATCAGGGTCAAACAGGCCAGCCCTGAAACCGGCACCAGCATCCAAATATCCGGGCTCTTCCCTTCGGGGCGGCTTTGTACGGCGTCCTGCTCTTCCGGACCCGGTTTCCAGAACACCTCCCCCCAGATCTTGGTCATGGAGTACGCGGTGAGCAGCCCCACGATCACCGCGGCAGCGGCAGCACTGTAGGCCCCGATCTCCAGGCCTGCGCGGACCAGGATGAGCTTGGCCCAGAATCCGGACAGGGGGGGGAAGCCAGCCAGGGAGAAGGCGGGTATAAAGAACAGAAGCGCCACGAACCAGTTGCTCCGATACAGCCCGCCGAGCTTCTTGAGCTCGTAGGTTCCGCAGATCCGCGCGGAAAGGCCGGAAACAAGGAACAGGTTGGCTTTGACGATCATGTGGTGCAGCAGATAGAAGACCGCACCGGCCAGGGCCAGGGGGCTGAACAGGGCCAGCCCCAGGACCATATACCCCACCTGGCTGATGATGTGATAGGAGAGGATGCGCCGGAATTCGTTGTACGCAGCTGCACCGAGCACGCCGGTGAACATGGTGATCACCGCGGCAACCAGCAGCACCCCGTGCGTGTAGGCAACATTGAAGATAAAGACTAGGGAGAAGAGGCGGATCAGGGCGTAGACCCCCACCTTGGTCAAAAGCCCGGCCAGGATGGCGGAGACCGCCGCGGGAGGAGTGTGGTAGGACACAGGGAGCCAGAAGAACAGGGGAAACATACCCGCCTTGATCCCGAAGGCGGTCATGAAGATGGCGGCCACTGCCGTCAGTAGCCCCTGGTTGTCCACTTCCTGGACCGCCAGGTGCAGGTCCGCCAGGTTCAGGGTGCCGGTCATGCCGTAGAGGAGCCCGATCCCGGAAATGAAGAGCAGCGTGGCGAAGAGGTTGATCATTACGTACTTTACCCCGCCGTCGAACTGCTCTTCCTTCCGGCCCAGCACGAGCAGCCCGAAGGAGG
>CAYNCR010000183.1:0-6101 GCA_964395575.1 uncultured Desulfohalobiaceae bacterium | reverse complement strand
CAGGAGTGACGCTCCTCAACTCGGTCCGAGTCCAGGATACGCGGTCAACCTTCTTCCGCAACAGGGGGCAGCGACTCTCGGACTGGGCGGATTCCTCTCCAAGGTTACCGGCTCCGATCTCTACGCGCTCGACGCGCAACTCCAGATCGGCGAAAGCGAGAACCAGGTCAAGACTATCTCTAAGCCCAAGGTCGTGACCCTGAACAATCAGGAAGCGGTCGTGGAACAGGGGACCAAGATCGCGACCCAGACCGAGTCGGAAAGCGGTGGGACCACCACGGAATATACCGAGGCCACGCTGAACCTGACCGTCACCCCGCAGATCACCCCGGACAACAAGCTGATCATGGACATCCAGATCAGCGACGACAGCCCCGTGGGCAGCGGTAACGACATCGAGACCCGCAGCTTGGAGACCAAGCTCATCGTGGACAACGGCAACACTATTGTCCTCGGCGGCGTTCAGGAACTCTCCCAGACGGAGAACCAGGAAAGCGTGCCCGGGGTGTCCAACCTGCCCATCCTGGGCTGGCTGTTCAAGAACAAGTTCTCTCGTGAGGCCAAGCGTGAGCTCCTGGTCTTTATTCGGCCCAAGATCCTCTAATGGATCTCAACCCATAACTCGCAACCCGGCAGGCCGATGAAAAAGTCCTATACCTCGGGACGTTTCACTTTCAGGCCCAAAAAGCCAAGCCAGACATGCCCCGGTTGAGCCAAACTTGGCTCAACCGGGGCACATTGCGTATCCGCCAGAGTTTCCGTACCTCCAAAACCCCCTGGAAGATCCCGCATGGAGCAATCAGTCCTCGATCGCTTTCCTGTACGACCCGTGATCACCACATTTGCCCCCTACAGCCCCGGACAATCCATTCAGGAAATCCGCAGGGCCTATCAGCTGAGCCACGTCGTCAAATTGGCAAGCAACGAGAACCCCCTGGGAACATCCCCGCTGGTCAAGCAAACAATCGCCAGAGAGGCTTCCAGCGTATTCCGCTATCCCCGAGCCGGCAATCCCGATCTCCTGCACGCTCTGGCCCGAACACATGGCGTTGATGAATCCCGCTTGGTCGCCGGCAACGGATCGGATGAGCTTATCGACCTGCTTCTGCGAGTTGTCGGCCGTCCAGAGGAACACAATGTGGTCCTTCTGGAGCCCAGCTTCAGCATCTACCGCATGCAAGCCGGGCTCAACGGCTTTGAAGTGCGCAGGGTGCCTCTGAACAACGATTTCAGCTTCCCCTGGCGGGCCCTGGAGCAAAACATCGATGAGCGTACCGCCTGCATTTTCCTGACCAATCCGGACAATCCCTCGGGATATGCGGAAAATGCGGATAATTTCCTGCGCTTTGCCCAAAGGCTGCCAGAACAGGCTCTTCTGGCCCTGGACGAGGCCTATGTGGACTTCGCAGAGGATTCGTCCCGCCTTTCCCCGCTTGCCCGTTTGGAGGAGACGGACAATCTCGTTCTATTGCGGACATTTTCCAAGCTGTACGGGCTGGCAGGCCTGCGTCTTGGCTACGGGATCATGCCTCCCGAGCTGGCTGAGCTGATCCAGCGGATCAAGCTCCCCTTCAGTGTGAATATCCTGGCGGAAAAAGCCGGCATTGCCGCGCTTCAGGATACCGCTTTCCGCTCCATGACTCGGGAGACCGTTTTGCATGAACGTCGCGCGCTCACGAAATGCCTGACCGATTTGGGCTGCAGGGTATATCCCTCTCAGGCCAACTTCCTCATGTTCCAGCCGCCCGCGGATGCACAGACTCTGCACCAGAAACTACTGGAAGAGGGCATCATAATCCGCCCACTCGGCAGCTACGGCCTCCCTCATCTCCTGCGTGTCTCCGTGGGCAGAGAGGACGAGAACCGCGCCTTCGTGCGGACCCTGCAACGTATTCTCGCTGATAACGCCTGAAGTGACAGCCGAGGAAAAAAGGAAAGCGTGATGGATACGCCCGAAATTCGAGAAGCGCTCAACAAGCGTTCCGATGGTACCCCTGTGGTGATCACTCTGGACGGGGCGGCGGGTACGGGGAAAACATCCCTGGCCCGCAGCGTGGCCTCCGAGCTCGGGATCAAGTATCTGGATACAGGGGCCATGTACAGAAGCATCGCCCTCTATCTCGGGGAAGGAGCTTGGAGATATTCCCCAGAGTGGCTGGAGAGCCAATTGACTGGGCTCAGTTTCAGCCTCTCCGGATCCGGGGAGAACACGCTTCTCTCGCTCAACGGAGCTCCGGTGGACGAGGCAATACGCCGTGAGGAAGTCGGAATGTGGGCCTCCGAGGTGGCCAGGCTTTTAGTGGTGCGCGAACACCTTACCCGATGCCAGCAGGAACTGGGAAACAGCTTCTCCCTGGTCGCCGAGGGTCGCGATATGGGAAGCGTGGTCTTTTCCGGCGCCAGATTCAAGTATTTCCTTGAGGCGGACACGGAGGAGCGAGCCAGGAGAAGACTGGCTCAACTGCGGGAGGAATACGGTCAGGAAGGAGACCTGGAGGCCATCAAAAGGGATCTCCGAAAAAGGGACGGACAGGACAGCCAGCGCTCAGCCGCCCCTTTGTGCGCAGCCGAGGACGCCGTCCGGATCGACACCACGGACAAGGATTTCCATCAGGTGCTCGGCCTGATTTTAGAGGATATGCAGTCCCGTCTCACTCTGACCTGAAACGCGACCGACCTCGGAGGCATGCTCACCGAGCGACTCCAGGAATTCATGCGCCTCCCGGACCTGTTTCTCTGGCACCGCCAAAAGCAGCCCTCCTGAGGTCTGGGCGTCGAAGATAAGATCTAGGGTCAGCTCGTCCACCCCCTTTCCAGGATGAACCAGGGAGCTGCAGAAGTGCTTGTTGGCGTAGCTCCCTTCCGGAATAATGCCCATTCCGGCAAGCTCCCTGGCGCTCTCCAGAACAGGCACACGTTCTGCCCAGAGCTCGATGGTTCGCCCGGCTGCGCGTGCCATTTCCAGACAGTGCCCTCCCATGCCGAACCCGGTTATGTCCGTTGCCCCCTGCAAACCAAGCTCCCGGATCGTCCTGGAGGCCTCCTTGTTCAGCTTGCCCGCCCAGGATATGAGCTCCTGCTCCAGTTGGGAGGCATTGGGCCACTCCGCCTTGATAGCGGTTGCCAGGATTCCCGTGCCCAGCGGCTTGGTCAGAAAGAGGCGGTCACCGGGGCGGATTCCCCGATTCGTCGCACAATGATCGGGATCCACGACTCCGGTCACGGACAGCCCGTATTTGGTCTCCCGATCCTCCACACTGTGCCCCCCGCACATAATCGCACCAGCCTCACGGATCGTCTCCAGTCCTCCGCGCAGAATCTCCTTCAACACCGAGAGCGGTTGCTCCTTGCTGGGGAAGCACACGATATTCATGGCCGTATAGGGCTCACCCCCTACGGCATAGATATCCGACAGCGAGTTCGCCGCTGCAATACGCCCAAATCCGTGGGGGGCATTGACCACGGGAGTCAGAAAGTCCAGGGACTGCACCATGGCCTTATCCGGCGGAAAACGGATAACAGCGGCATCCTCGCTTTCCCGTGGAGAAACAATGATCCGCTCGTCCTCTTCCCAGACAATATCCGCAAGTATCTGCTCCAGATCCCCAGGAGCGAGCTTTGCGGCTCAGCCCGAGGCTTGAACGCTTTGCACCAGATTCGACGCTTTACTCATGGAGACCCTCTCCTTGTCCGGAGGTGGCATCGGACACATTTAGATGCCGCTGCAGAAGCCCTGAAAAACAGCTCGCCGCGGATGATTGCGTGCGCTGTCTGTGCCACAGCATGTAAAAGGATCGCTCGAATGCCCAGCCCGGGTCAACACCCCGAACTCCTGAATCAATCCCTGCAACCTCGTCTGCGGCCCACCGTGAAGTAATGGAAACACCCAATCCGGCTTGAATGCACTTGAGCACAGCAACCGTGCTGTCCACAGTTGCCACTACCTGGAGATCGGGCAGACGCAGATCGAGCTCTTTCAAGCCCTGTTCCAGGGCTCTGCGCGTCCCCGACCCCTGCTCGCGGACGATCCAGGGCATTTTCAACACGTCGTCGCGATTCAGCCCGTTATCTCCCAGTTGGCCCATAACATCCTCGCGTCCGAGCACAATGAGACTGTCCCGTACAAGGAGCTGACTGGCCAGATCCGAGTCCTCGCTCGAGGCTCCAATGACTCCCAGATCCACTTCCGCCGAGGCAACAAGCCGGGAAATGGCTTCCGAATCGCTCACACGAAGCTGAAGGGACACCTCTGGATAGAGCCTGTTGTACTCCTGCAGGACAGCGGGAAGAAAAAAATTGCCCGGTATGGTGCTAGCCCCAACCACGAGGGGGCCTGAGACCTTGTCACGCAGCACATTGATCTCTTCGAGCGCCTGGTCCACCTCAGCAATGGCCTTGATGGCGCGCGTGTATAAGAGCTTGCCGGCCTGAGTCGGAGTTATGAGCCGTCCGATACGGTCAAAGAGTTTTTGCCCGAGTTGTTCCTCCAGAACAAGGATGTGTGAGCTTACAGTGGGCTGCGACAGATAAAGACTTTGCGCAGCCTGAGAAAAACTCCCCAACTCATAAACGCGGCAGAATGTGGTGAGACGGTTGAGATTCATAATTGGAATGCTTTGAATTTTAAATCATAATACAATAAAACAAAAAAAAGCAGGGCTTGCGCCCCGCTTTAAGTATCCAAACACATGGCAATTTATTTACTGGGGCTTGGAGGTGAACTCCACAACGGCCATGGGAGCTGCGTCTCCCTTGCGCCTTTGAGCAAGCTTGATGATCCGGGTATAGCCCCCGGGCCTGTCAGTAAAACGAGGAGCGATCTCGTCGAAAAGCTTCTTGACCAGGGTACGGTCCTCGAGAATCTGGTAGGCCTTTCTCCTGGCGTGCACAGTATCCTCAAGGCCGTAGCTGACCAGCTTGTCGCTGAGCTTGCGAAGCTCCTTGGCCTTGGGCTCGGTGGTCTGGATGTGTTCACGCTCGATCAATGCCCTACTCAGATTGCGGACCATCGCTTTGCGATGCTCCCAATTCTTTCCCAGCTTTCGGCCTTTCACCCTATGTCTCATGATTTTCCTTCCTCTTCAGCCATTGCTTGTACTTTTCCTCGAAATTGTCGATCTGCATGCCCAGATCGAGGTTCATGTCGCGCAGAACCTTCAAAATATCATCAAGGGACTTTCTCCCGAAATTCTTGGCCTTGAGAAGATCGTTTTCCGTCTTCTGGACAAGCTCGCCAACGAGATGGATATTAGCCTTTTTCAGGCAATTGCTGGCTCGAACCGGGAGCTCCAGCTCGTCAATGCTCTTGAAGAGGCGCTCGTCCGTCTCTTGTGAGGAAGAGTCCTGCTGAAAGGAAACGGAGCTGCTTTCGTCGAAGTTGACGAAAAAACTCAATTGATCGCGCAAGATCTTCGCACTGTAGGCGAGACTGTCTTCGGGCCGGAGGGACCCGTCGGTCCAGATCTCCATGACCAGCTTGTCATAGTTTGTCATCTGGCCCACACGAGCCTGCTCCACATGATAAGCTACCTTTCGTATGGGTGAAAAGGCCGCATCGAGTACAATGACGCCGATCTGGTCACTGAATTCGGTCTGCTGTTCCATGGGAACATAGGACTTGCCCATGCGGACCTCAAGTTCCATCTGAAGCTCACGGTTCTCGGAAAGCGTGGCTATGTGCTGCTCGGGATTGAGAACCTTGACGTGCTGATTCTCCTGGATTGCGGACGCTGTGATGGGACCTTTCCCATTGGCCTGGAGAATGAGCTTCTGAGGCTCGTCCGTGTCCATAGAAAGGCACACTTGCTTCAAATTAAGGACGACGTCGGTCACATCCTCTTGGACGCCAGGGATGGCGGCGTACTCGTGCGGAACGTCCTCAATGCGGACGGCGACTATTGCAGCCCCTTGGAGGGAGGAAAGGAGTACACGGCGAAGGGCATTTCCCAATGTAATCCCAAAGCCGCGTTCCAACGGCTCACATTCGAATTTTCCGTATGTATCGCCTGATTTCGGATCGCGCTGAAGGGACTGGGGTTTGACCAAGTCGGTCCAATTTCGGTTGTTCACCGCCCTGTCTTCATTCTGTTGAGTCATATGGT
>CAYNCR010000182.1:797-6125 GCA_964395575.1 uncultured Desulfohalobiaceae bacterium | reverse complement strand
TCACTGACTCACTGATCTTCCCCCTGTCTCCTGTTGCACCCCAGAAAAGGACAGAACCGCAGGGCCTGCTCGCTCAACCCGCCGTTTTCGCCGCTGTACAGAATCAGGGGCGGTTCCACGCTGAGACCCTCTCCTCCGTTCTTGCGGGCCTCGATGAGCACCTGGGAGGCGCTTCTCCCGGTCCTGCCGTGGACCGGGCGCATCCGCTTGGGCTCCAGGCGGTATTCGGACAGGGCCCGCATAAGGGGCGACAGGCGCTCTGCCAGGAAGACGAGGTGGACCAGCCCCTTGTTCTTCACCGCATACGCAGCGGCACGGACAAAGTCCTCCACGCCCGCGCTCTCCTCCACGCGGGCCCTGTTTTCCGCCTCCACAGGGGACTGTCTGCCCTGCTGTGGCCTCCTGTAGGGCGGGTTGAAAAGGACCAGATCGTAGGTTTCCGGCTGGATCAAACTGGACTTGCGTATGGAGCACACATCCGCCGCCTCGGCGCGGAAGCGGTCTTCGAGCCCAAGGCGGTGGGCGTTTTCCGCGGCAGCCCGTATCATTTCCGGGTCCCGATCCAGACCCAGCCCCTCCAGGCGCATGGCCCGGCTATGAAGGAGCATCCCCAGGGAAACCGCTCCGCACCCCGTGCCGAGCTCCAGAAAGCGGTCTCCCTCGCTGGGACGGGGATAGCAGGCCAAAAGCAGGGAGTCCGCGGCAAAGCGATATCCCTGCTCCGGCTGGCTGAGGCCGCGTGGAAAATAGGCCCTGTTTCTTGGCACCTCGTCCGTGTCCATGGCTATTCGGCTCCCTTCCTGCGCCGCAGCATGTCCAGGACCATGCTCGCCTCGGAGAGACCCAGCTTCCAGCAGAGGCCGAAATAGGCTCCGGCCCAAATCGGGATCGCAAGCAGGGAAAGAGGTCCCAGGGACGCGGTCGCGTAGGTTCCCCCGCCCATGGCGAGGCTCAACAGAATCATCGTCCCGTATCCCCGCCTCCAGTCCATCCAGGACTGAAAACGAACCGAGAGCTTGTATCCCAATAGAAAAATGTTCAGCCAGGAGGCGAGGGAGACGGCCAGGGCCAGGCCCACGTGGGCGATATGCTGCATGAGCCAGAGGCCCAGGGCCGCGTTGACCACCAGACAGATAGAGGCGACGACCACGGGTGTTCGGCCGTCGTGCAGGGCGTAGTAGGCCGAAACCAGGGGCCGGACGCAACTGAAGGCGGGCAGTCCCACGGAATAGCCCACCAGGGCGGCTGCCGTGGCCTCGACCGAGGTAAGCTCGAAGGCCCCCCTGGCGAAAAGGGTCTGCACCAGAGGTTCGCTCAGGCCGATGAGACCGGCGGTGGCGGGCAGACAGATGAAAAGGGTCAGGCCCAGGCTAGTGTTCAGACTCCCTAGAAAATCGCTGAAACGTCCTTGCGCCGCGAGATCGGAAAAGCTGGGCAGGGCCGCTGTGCCCACGGCGATGCCGAAAACACCCAGGGGAAACTGGACCAGCCTGTCCGCGTAATAGAGGTAGGAGATGCTGCCCTTGGCCAGGAAGGAGGCCAGCATGGTGTTGACCACAATGTTCAGCTGATACACCGCAGCACCGAGGAGCATGGGGAGCATGAGCCTGCCCATGCGGAAGACGTGGTCGTCCCTGAGCCGCCATGTGCCCCTCCAGAAAAAGCCTCGTTGATTGAGAAAGGGCTGCTGGAGCAGGAACTGGCCCAGGCCCGCCAGGAGCACCGCCCAGGCCAGCAGGATCGGCACGGACATGCCATAGGCCACTCCGGCCAGAGCCGCGCTGATAAGGACCAGGTTCAGCACGCAGGGAGCGGCCGCCGGAGCAAAGAAGTGGCCCAGGGAATTGAGGATCCCCATGCACAGCGCGACCGCGGAGATGAACAGGATGTAGGGGAAACAGATACGGATCAGGCGGACGGTAAAGTCGAAGATCTCGGGATCGTCGCCGAACCCGGGTGCGATGACCCAGGCCACGGGTCGGGCCAACAAGATCCCGGCGACAACAACGAGCCCCACCACGAGGAGCAGCCAGACCATGGCGGCGCGGGCATAGGCAAAGGCCGCCTCGCTTCCCTCCCTCTCCCTGGCCCGGGAGAAGACGGGCACGAAGGCCATGGTCAGGGAACCTTCCGCGAAGAGGCGGCGCAGGAGGTTGGGCAGGCGAAAGGCCACGAAAAAGGCGTCCGCAAGAGGGCTTGTGCCCAGGGCGAAGGCGATGACCACGTCCCGGACGAAACCCAGGATCCGGCTGAGAAATGTCGCCCCCGCAACAACGGAAGCGCGTTGAGCGATGGTCCGGGATATGCTCGCCATGGCCGCCAGTCCCGCTGGCATGAGGCAGCGCGCTGTTGCCAAACCGCCGCCGAATGCCTATACTTGTCCAAGCACGTTTACAGACACCTTTCTCTCTTTCGCACGAGAGGGAATGTATACCAATTTGCCATAGCAGCCAAGAAAAATCCCTCCCCGACGAGGTAAGCCCCTATGAACACCACGCATCAGAACTTCAAGCAGACCCTGGATCAGACCCATACCTGGCCCTGCCAGTACATGTTCAAGTTCATCGTCCCTGCATACCGCAAAAAGGAGGTTCTCAAGCTCTTCCAGGAGGATGACGCAATCAGCACCCGCATATCGCGGAACGGCCAATATATCAGCGTCACCGCCAAATGCCGCATGCATTCCAGCGAGGAGGTAATCGCTGTGTACGAGGCCGCCTCCGGCATCCAGGGAATCGTCTCGCTGTAAGAAGTTGAACGCAATGAGCGAGGAGTAAGATGTAAAAAGTACGTAACTATTCAGCACCTCCCTGGATTCAGCGTAAATGTTCGCGGGGTTTTTTGAATCTATCCAGCGTAGACTCTGTTCGATTTTCTTCGCTCGCCACGTGGGGGAAACCCCTCACCCACTTTTGAGAAAAAGTGGGTGAGGGGTAGGGGCAGGGATGCCCCCACGTGGCGAGCGTTAGAAAATCCAGAGTCGAAGGTTCAAGATTCAAAAAGGCCCCGCGAACATGTCGGTTTCGGAAGATGGTTAATAGTTACAAAAGTACAAAGTAAAACGTGTTGCGCTCCTGTTCTTAGGGACGGAAGTGCCCGCGCCAGGGGCAAAGCCCCTGTGTTCCGCGATGAGCGGAGCACAGAACTCTCTTGATTCGCGTTATTCGCGGGCAGTATCTGCAATTTGCTTCTCTGTTCACCCGGAACGCATTGCTTTCAACTTATCGCTCCTTGCTTCACAGGTCCCGGAAACCCGACTTTGACAACTCCATCAGGGCGTATGCCTCGGACCCGAGCACGCCCGGACAAGGAATTCTATGCTTGGCAAGCTTATCCTGGCCTTCGCCCTTCTTCCGGTGCTGGAAATCTATGTCCTCATCGAGGTGGGCAGCGTCATCGGCAGCCTGAACACCGTGGCCATCATCCTGCTCACTGCAGTAGCCGGGGGATATCTGGCCCGCAGCGAGGGCAGCCGGACTTATTACCAGATCCAGAACAATCTCAATCAGGGAATCATTCCCCGCAACGAGATCATTGACGCCCTGCTCATCTTCGGCGCGGGCGTTGTTCTTCTCACTCCGGGGTTCATAACCGATCTGGCCGGCCTGACGATCCTCTTCCCTCCCACGCGAGCTCCCATCCGGGAGTTCCTCAAGCGGCGCTTCAAGAACAGGATGGACAGGACCACCATCGAGATCAACCGCTTCTGATTCCCCCCGACGTTTTATGAGCTATCGCAATCTACAGGCCTGCCTCAGCGATCTGGAGGCGAGAGGCGATCTCCTCCGCATCGAGGAGCCGCTGGACCCGCACCTGGAGATCGGAGCGGTCCAGAGACGGGTATTCCGGGCTGGCGGACCCGCCTTGCTCTTTACCAATCCCGCGGGCTGCCGCTTTCCCATGGCGGGCAACCTCTTCGGCACCCGGGATCGGATCCGTTCCATCTTCCGCGACGGGCTGCGCCGTTTCGAGGCCCTGCATAAAACCATGGCCGACCCCCTGAGCCTCTTGCGCAAGCCCTCTGGAGGGCTGGGACTGGCCCGCGGCCTGTGGCACTCCCGCCCCCGCAGGGTGAACAAGGCCCCCGCCCTGCAACGCCGCATCCCTCTGTCCGATCTCCCACGGCTCGTCTCTTGGCCCCGCGACGGAGGGGCCTTCGTGACCCTGCCCCAGGTTTACACTGAGCATCCCGAACATCCGGGATTCCGTTTCAGCAACCTGGGCATGTACCGTATCCAGCTCGACGGCAACGACTTCCTCCCGGATCGGGAGGCCGGGCTCCACTATCAGATCCACCGCGGCATCGGATCACACCACTCCAAGGCCCTGCAGCGGGGCGAGCCCCTGCGGGTCAACGTCTTCGTGGGCGGTCCTCCGGCAATGAGCCTGGCAGCGGTCATGCCCCTGCCCGAGGGCGTTCCGGAAGTCTATTTCGCCGGCTTTATCGGCGGCCACCGCATCCCCTTTACCAAACCGTCCGGAGAGCTTCCGCTTCCGGCGGAGGCGGACTTCTGCCTCAGTGGCCGGGTCCGTCCCGGCGTAACCAAGCCCGAGGGCCCCTTCGGGGACCACCTGGGATACTACAGCCTGCGGCACGAGTTCCCCGTTCTGGAGGTGGACTCCGTGCGCTGCCGGGAGGATGCGGTCTGGCCCTTCACCACCGTGGGACGGCCTCCCCAGGAGGACTCCGTGCTCGGGGAATTCATCCACGAGCTGACCGGCCCCTTGGTGCCGCGCCTGTTCAAGGGAGTGAGCCAGATCCACGCCGTGGACGCGGCAGGGGTGCATCCCCTGTTGCTCGCCGTGGGCAGCGAGCGCTACGTTCCCTTCGCCGGGGAACGCATCCCCCAGGAGCTTCTGACCAACGCGAATCAGCTCCTGGGCTCGACCCAGACCTCACTGTCCAAATACGTCCTCATCGCGGCGGGGGAAGACAACCCGGACCTTTCCGTGTACAATATCCCGGAATTCTTGGAGCACATGCTCACCCGCATGGATCCGCGGCGCGATCTGCACTTCATCACCCGGACCACCATGGACACCCTGGACTATTCGGGAATCAGCCTGAACCAGGGATCCAAGCTGATCCTGGCAGCAGCGGGCCAGCAAAAGCGCAATCTGGCAACCGAGCTTCCCAGGGTGGCCTGGCCCAAAGGCTTCAGCGATCCCAGGCTCTTTCATCCCGGGGTCCTGTTGCTGCAGGGCCGTCCCCACCCCATGCCCCGGGACAGCCGAGACCCGGAAATGGAACGCCTCTGCGCCGAGCTCCAGGAGCAGGACCTCCTCCAGGAGTGGCCGCTGCTGGTTGTCGTGGACGACGTGCCCTTT
>CAYNCR010000182.1:0-787 GCA_964395575.1 uncultured Desulfohalobiaceae bacterium | reverse complement strand
TCTGCGCCGCATCCTGGAACAACTTTCTCTGGGCGGTCTTCACCCGCTCCGATCCGGCCACGGACATGTACGGCCTGGGCGCTTTCACCCACTGCAAGCACTGGGGGTGCAACGGCGCCCTGGTCCTGGACGCCAGGCTCAAAACCTACCACGCTCCGATCCTGGAGCCGGACCCGGAGGTGGAGCGCAAGGTGGACAATCTGGGGGCTCCAGGGGGGCCGCTGCACGGAATCATTTAGCAGGGCGCCCGGCTTGAGCAGCAGGGAACAGGCTCACGGGACGAGACAACGCGGAAGCTGAGACGGACGACACCATGGCTCCGGAACCGGAAAACATCTTCGCCAAATGGTACAGGGACTACCTCTCCGATCCCCAGATCGTGATCTTCGTGCTTATGGGCGTCCTTGTGGTCGCCCTGTTCACCTTCTTAGGGGAGTATCTGGCCCCCATCATCGCCAGCCTGGTCGTGGCCTATCTCCTGGAGGGCTTCATCAAGCCCCTGGAACGCATGCACCTCCCCAGGCTGGCCGCAGTGGTGATCGTGTTCATCATCTTCATTATGGCCCTGGTCGTTCTCGTGCTGGGGCTGGCACCCATGATCTCGGCCCAGATCTCCCAGTTTGTCCAGGCCATGCCCAAAATGCTCTCCACCTGGCAGGACCAGCTCCAGACCCTGCCCCAGAAATATCCCCAACTGATCACCGAGGATCAGGTGAACCGCATCATGGGGCTGATCACCGATCAGTTCACCGCACTGGGCCGCAACTTTTTCTCCTTTTCCATGGCC
>CAYNCR010000181.1:0-6140 GCA_964395575.1 uncultured Desulfohalobiaceae bacterium | reverse complement strand
CCCCGGGAATACGAAAAGGGCCACATCCCGGGCGCCAAGCTCATTCCCCTTCCGGAGCTGGAAAATCGCCTCTCCGAGCTGAGCTCCGACACACCGCACATCGTGTACTGAGCCTCGGGCGGCAGGAGCCGCGTTGCGGCTCAAACACTCTCGGATCGCGGCTTTGAGCGGATCTACAACCTCAAGGGTGGGTTCAAGGCCTGGCAGGGCCATGCCGCAGTCGGGTCCGAGGAGACCGGGATGCACGTCTTCAGCGGGGAGGAGACCCTGGAGGACATCCTGGTTCTCGCCTACTCCCTGGAACAGGGCCTGCAGGACTTCTATCGGCTCATGGCGGACAAAACCGAGGAAGGACGGGCCCGGGAGCTCTTCGAGCTCCTCGCCGGGATCGAGGACAAGCACAAGGATCGGATCTTCGCGGAATACGCCGCCTCCTTGAGCTCGCCCCCGGAGAGGGAGGAGTTCGAGAGCAAGGTAGTGGCGAAGTTCATGGAGGGCGGGATGACCACTGAGGAATACTTTGAGCAATTCCGCCTGGATACGGGGTCTCGCGCGGATATCCTGGACATGGCCATGACCATAGAGGCCCAGGCCCTGGACCTCTATCGCCGTTCCGCGGACCGCTTCCAGGATAAACAGATCACCCCCTTCTTCCTGCGCCTGAGTGACGAAGAGAAGGAACACCTCCAGCGTCTGGGCCAGCTCATGGAGGAGATCGAAGAAGACAGGACCTAAAACCGTGCTTTGGAGATTCCTGGCGTGAAGCACATCGTTCTTCTGGGGGGCGGCCACGCCCACATGGTTACCCTGGCCAACCTGTGGCGCTTCCGCGATCTGGGTTGCCGCGTCACCCTGGTCCAGCCCAGGGAGGAGCACTATTACTCCGGGATGGGGCCCGGCCTGTTGAGCCGTACATACTCCCCGTCGCAAATCCGCTTTGCCACCCGGCGGATCGTGGAGAACCAGGGCGGCCGCTTCCTGCGGGATGCTGCCGCGGAAATCGATCCCAGTGAGCGATCCATTCGTCTGCAATCCGGGGAAACGCTGGACTACGATCTCCTCTCCTGCAACGTGGGAAGCACCGTTCCCGGAGGGATCGTCAACCCGACAGCACGGGATGTGCATACGGTCAAGCCCATCTCGGAGCTGGAGGCCGTCCGGGACCGGATCGAGGCCCTGGTCGCGCACAAGCGCTGCCATTTTGCGATAGTGGGCGGAGGCCCTGCCGCCCTGGAGATCGCGGCGAATACCCGGCGCCTGGTCCGGCGTTCTGCCGGGCATCCTGCTCGAATCACCCTGCTTGCTGGCACTCGCTTTCTGGCCCGGTTCCCGGAGAATCTGCGAAAGAAGTCCCGAAAAGTCCTGCGCGAGCTTGAGGTGGACCTTGTCGAGCGGGCCTATGCGCGCAGGGTGGACACGGGGCGGGTCATCCTGGAGGACGGAAGCCTTTGGGAACCGGACCTCACCCTGCTCGCCCTGGGGGTCCGACCGTCCTCGCTCTTCGCGGATTCCGGGTTGGCCACGGGAGACGACGGCGGCCTCCTGGTCGACGAGTATTTGAAGAGCGTGGACTATCCGGAAATCATGGGCGGGGGCGACTGCATCGCCTACCGGCCCCGTCCCCTGGACAAGGTAGGGGTGCACGCGGTGCGACAGAACCCCGTGCTCTTGCACAACCTCCTGGCCATGGTTCAAGGAGGGGATCTTCAGGCCTTCAGCCCCCAGCCCCAATATATGCTCATCTTCAACACCGGGGACGGCAAGGGACTCCTTTGGCGTGGCAACCTGGTGCTTCGCGGCAAATGGGCCTTTCGCCTCAAGGATCATATCGACCGCAAGTTCATGCGGCGCTTCCAGGCCCTGGAACATACTTCGCAAACAGCCGATTCCCCCAACAAGGAGCATCCGGGATGAAAAGCCTTATCCTCGCGCTGATCCCGCTTCTGCTTCTGGCGGCCCCGGCTGACGCCGCCCAGTCCGATGCGAATCTCGAGCAGTATCAGTGGAAAAACCGACTCCTGCTTGTGTTTGCCCCATCGGAAAATCACTCAACCTACCAGGAGCTCGTGCAGAGCCTCGATGCCGCTGAAGGGGAGCTCGCCGACCGGGACATGGTCGTCTTCCACCTCTTCGAGGACAAAACGGGGTACGTCTTCGGCGACGCGATCAGACCCGAGTCCGTCACCACACTGCGCGAACGGTACAACCCGGACCAGGGTAGGCTGACCCTGGTGCTCATCGGCAAGGACGGCGGGGAAAAAGCCCGGCAGGTAGGCAGTTACGACCTCGAGGCCCTTTTCCGGCGCATCGACGAAATGCCTATGCGCAAAAGGGAGATGCGCCGGGATAAAGACGAATAGACGCCGATATCCCGTCGCGACGGTCGTCTGGCTCGGCGCTCTTCCGGGAGACACTCCGACGAGATGGGCGCAGACAGGATCCGGCCCAGTCGGGCAGGGTCTCCGTGGCCCCGATGACCAGAAATCCTCCCGGAGCGAGGCTTTCCGTGATCCGCCGCACCGGCCGGTCGGCGATCTCGGCTCGGCAATAGGTGAGCAGGCTGTTCCGGAGGAAGACAAGATCGAGCTCCTTGGCCGGCGGGGGCTCGGTCAGGGCGTTGTGCAGACGCCAGTGGATCCTTTTCCCGAGCTCCGGCACGACCGCGAACCCATCCCCCTCTGGCGTGAACCACCGGGCCCGCCGCTCTTCGTCCACGTCCCGCAGGGCTCCGGCCGGATAGACACCCCGCCTCGCCCGCTTTAGACAGACGGGATCCATGTCCGTGGCGATCATCTCCGCGGGCAGGGAAAGGCCTTTGGCCCGCTCGTATTCCCGAACAAGGATAGCCAGGCTGTAGACCTCCTCCCCGCAGGCGCATCCCGAGAGCCATACCGCGATCCGGGGCTTGTCCCGTGCCGCCAGCTCGGGCAGAACCCGCTCATAGAGGTCACGCCACAGGCCCAGGTCCCGAAAGAACCGGCTGATACTGACGGCCATCCTGCGCTCGCACTCCGCCCGGGCCTCGGGATCGGTCGCAAGGCGTCCCAGATAGCCGTCGAGATCGCGGCAGCCGAGCTCCTGCATGTGCCGGGCCACGCGCTTCTTGGCCCCCTTGCGGACCCTGCGGTACCCTCTCCAGGAATAGCCCAGGAAGTCGAGCAGACGGGCGAACTGGCTATCCTCCAAGGCATCTCCCTCCTGCGGAGGCCTGCGTACTTGGACCCTTGTGCTTCGGCACAACCCATTGCCATACCGGGCGATATATGGAACAATCCCGTAAAAAATCCTTGACCATCCCCAACCAAGGAGCGCGCAATGGTCTGCCCACTCTGGCGACGACTCCCCTTTCTCCTGCTCCCCGTGTTCGCCCTCACCTGCCTGCTGCTCCCGGGCGCGAGCGCCGCGGAGGAGGAAAGGATAAACTGCGCCATCCAGGAGGGCCCCTGCACCCGGTCCGCGGGCAAAAGAACCGTGACCCTGAACATCCTGCCCAAGCCGGTGGAAGCCATGCAGGAGCTCACCTTCCGGGTAGAGGTAAGCGGCGAGCCGCCATCATCCCCTCCAATCATCGATCTGGACATGCCGGCCATGGAGATGGGCCCCAACCAGGTGCGCACGAAACCCGTCAATGCCACCGTCTTCCGGGGCACGGGCGTGATTGTGCGCTGCCCCAGCGGAAACAGGGTGTGGCGGGCCAGGGTAATTCTCCCCGATCAGGGGCAAGCCGACTTCGTGTTCCGTGTTCGCTACTGATTCCGTCTATCTCATCTTCCTGGGGACCGGCTTCACAGTTGGGTTCGGCCACTGCATCGGCATGTGCGGACCCATTGTGCTCACCATCGCCCTGCATCTCAAGGACCGGCCCTCCCTGGTCCCGCAGCTGTTCTACAATCTGGGGCGGACCGCCACCTACGGGATCATGGGCGCAGTCGCCGGTGGGCTCGGCTCCTTCACCCGCCTGGCCTCCGGAATGGGGGGACTGCAGCAAGGGGTCATGGTCTTCGCCGGGCTGCTCATTGCGGTCCTGGGCCTGGGCATGACCGGCCTGCTCCCGGTTGGACGGATCTTCGCCAACGCCCCGCCCCTGTCCGGGCTCATCGCCCCCGCAATGCGGCGCCTGCAGCAAAGCCGTGGCTCGCTGCTCTTCCTGCCCGCGGGAATGATCCTGGGCCTTATCCCCTGCGGCCCGGTGTACACCGCCCTGCTCGCGGCCGCCCGGAAGGGGATGGAGGCGGATTCCGCCCTGCGGGGCGCCGCGTCTGGGCTGGGAATCATGGTCAGCTTCGGGCTGGGGACCATCCCCGCCCTGCTCCTACTCTCCCGCGTCACGGAAGCCAAATGGCTCAAGCACCGCGAATGGCTCTACCGGCTGGGCGGGCTGGCCATGCTGGTCATGGGGATCGTTTTCATGGTCAAGGGCTTCCGCTACTGAGGACCGCCTGGGCGCCGTTAGCGCGGTTTCGGAACGCCGTCCTCCCGCCGCGCTTCGCCTCGGACCGTTCTCCCCGCCGGACCAGGAGCAGAGAGTTGCCGGTGACGCTCAGGCTGCTGAGCATCATGGCCGTGACCGCGATGAGCGGATTGAGCAGGCCGCTCATGGCCACCGGTATGGCCACGGCGTTGTAGGCAAAGCTGAAGACCAGGTTGGCCCGGACGGTTCGCCGGACCCTGCGGGCCAGCCCGAAGAACTCGGGGATTCGGCAAAGGTCGCTTCCCAGCAGAGTCAGGGAGGGCCCCTCCCGGCCGATCCTGCCGCCTCCGGCAGTGCCCACGCCCACATCCGCGGCTGCGAGCGCGGGGGCGTCGTTGACCCCGTCCCCGGCCATGAGCACGCGGTACCCCTTTGCCTTGAGATCCTGCACATATCCGGCCTTGTCCGCGGGAAGCATGCCGCCCAGGCAGTGTTCGATCCCCAGGGCGGCGCCCATCTCCCGTGTAGTCCGGGAGCCGTCCCCGGAGACCAGAACGGGGTCCAGGCCGTGTTCCCGCAGTGCCACAATCGCCGCGGGGCTGTTCTCCCTCAGGGCGTCCCCGAAGAATAGTGTAGCGCACAAACGACCGTCCACGGCCATGGCCACCCGGGACAGGCCTGGCTCCCTCGCCGGATCATCCTCAACAGAACCGGATTCCCCGGGGGCGAGGCTCCGGGTCACGAAATCCGTTGAACCCAGGGCCACATGGGCTCGGCCCCAATAGCCCTCGACTCCGTTCTCCCGTTCGGTGACGGACTCGAGACTTTCGGGGGCGACGCCGCGCGCCCGCGCGGCCTCCCTAACGGCGCGGGCCACGTTTCTTCCGGAACGGGCCTCCAGGCCCGCGGCAATCGCCAGAATCCGGCCCTCGCTCCACCCCTTTCGGGCAAGGATGTCCGTCAGACGCCAGTCTCCGCGGGTCAGGGTGCCTGTCTTGTCCAGGACCGCGGTGTCCAGGCTCCGGATCCGCTCGAAGGCGTCGAAATCGTGAACCAGGATGCCGCGCTCACCGGCAAGGGAGATGCCGGCCACCCGCGCCAGGGGCACGGCAACGCCAAGCGCGCAGGGGCAGGAGATGACCAGGACGGTAATGCCGCGCAGCAGCGCCTCTTCCGCTCCCAGCCCCCAAGCGGTGCAGACCCCGACGGTTCCCGCGGCAAGAAGCAGAATCCCCGGAACGAACCACCGCAGGGCCCTTTCCGCGGGTCCCTCGAAACCGGCCCTGTCCGCCAGGGCCTTCTCCATGACCCTGATCAGCCGGCCCACTGTGGACTCCCCTCCCACAGCGTCGGCCCGGACGGTCAGGCTGCCCTCCACCACTCTGGTGCCGCTGCGCAGGATATCTCCGGGCGCCTTGCCCACGGGTTCCGCCTCCCCGGTCAGGGTGCTCTCGTCCACGCGGGCCCGGCCCTGGAACACCGTCCCGTCCGCTGCAGCGACGTCATTCTCCGCCACCAGGAACCAGTCCCCTTCCGCCAGCTGGCCTGCGTCCGCGTACCTGCCCTGGGGGAACCCTTCCGTAACCATCCGCACCTTGCCCGGCAGCAGATGGTAAAAATTCCCCAGGCGGGCCAGGACCCTGTCCCTAGTCTTTCGCTCCGCGAGCTTGCCCACCAGGACCAGGGTGATGAGCATGCAGGCCGTGTCGAAATAGAGGTGGATGCTGCC
>CAYNCR010000180.1:0-6173 GCA_964395575.1 uncultured Desulfohalobiaceae bacterium | reverse complement strand
AAATACATCCCGCTCAGGGTAAAGAACAGGACAAAGACGAGCTCTTCGACATAGTCCTCCAGAATCTGGAACAGGGCTTGCTGGTGCGGGTTGAAGTTGGCCACCATGCAGCCCATGGCCATGGTGGCCAGGAGCTCGTCGGTGTGGAGCAAATGGGCCATGCTGAAACACAGGGATATGCTGCCCAGGGCGAAGACGACAACTGTCCCCTTGCTGATGTGGGGGATCCTTCGTATCATTTGATTGAACCCCCATCCTATGAGGACTCCGATGCCGATCCCGCCGACGATCTCTCCCACGGGCAACAAGAAGGTGGAGACGATGTCCAGCCCCTTCTGGACCACCAAAAGCTCGGCAATGGAGACGCCCACGCTGAAGATGATGATGCCCAGGGCATCGTCCAGGGCCGCCACTCCAAGGATGGAGGAGGAAACATCACCGACCGCCTGATACTCGTGAATAACCGCCAGGGTGGTGGCCGGATCCGTGGGCGAGGCGAAAGTGGCCAGAAGGAGGCTCGCGGGCAGGGCCAAGGCGACCCAAACCGCTGGCAGGGAGGAGACAAAAAAGAAGGATAGTGCGAGGAAGGCGCAGGCCACCAGAAGCACGGAAAGCCCTGCCTCGAAAATGGTTATCCCTACCACCGCCCTGCCCAGACGCCCCATTTTGGAGGCGAGCAGCGATCCCCCTACAGAGAAGGTGATGAAAGCGAGAGCGATGTTGGTGAAGAATTCGGCCTGGTGGTGAAAGTCCGGAGGCACAAGGGGAAGGAGATTGAGCTTGAGAAAGATCCCCGCGATAATATAGCCGCTTACCTTGGGAAGCAAAAGCCTCCCGGCTGCCTCTCCGAAAAAGAATCCCACCAGGAGAAGCAGCGCAATATTCAGAGTGGATTCCATAGCTCTCCCGGGCGCTCAGCAATCCTCTCCCGCGCTCATTCGTCGGCTTGTCCACAAGTCGGGCGTGATAGCCGCTTCGGAGTATTCAGCTCGAACAGGCTAGAGACCATTTTCCGGAGCGTCAAGGGATATCTGCCCAAGCCACCCCCGACTCGAAAGAGGTCTCTCACCCAAAGGTCAAGGAGAGCCCTTTTCAAGCGGTCCGCACACACACAGTCCCGAGAAACTGCCCGGCTGGACCATCCGCCTAGGCTACGGATCTGCTGCCCAGAAAGATATCTTGCTTGATCTCCTCGGACTTGATGGTCACCACGGGACATGGCGCCTGGATTATCACGTACTGGGCCAGAGAGCCCATGACAAACTTGCCCACCTTGGACTTCTTCTCCACTCCAATGACGATCTCGTCGATTTCGTGCTCCTCGGCGAATTCCACCAGGTCCTCTCCACGCGACTTGTATTGGATTAAAAGGTGAGTCCGGCAGGAGATCCCCTGCCGCTCCATCTGCTGCTGCACTTCCCAGAGGCCTTTTTCCGCTTCCTCGACATGGGGGATGTCCTTCTCCGATCGGGTCCGCTCCGCAGAGGTCACCACATCCAGGCTCGCGCCGAAGGCAACCGCGTGCCGCTTGGCCAGTTCCAAAGCGTTCTCCGATGACCTGCTGCGGCTATTGTAGGCCACCATGATTTTCATGCCGTTCTCCTTTGGGGTTCATTCGGCGCTGTCCGCCCCGTGCAGCCTCTTCACCTCCTCCCGGTCCACAGAGCCATCCTCCTTTCTGGGGAGGGAGGTAACAAACTCCACATAGCGCGGCTTCTTGTACCCTGCAATGCGGCCAGCAACAAAGTCGCCCAGCTCCTTGGCCGACGCATCCGCGCCCTCCTCAAGCACGCAGACCGCCTTGATCCCCTCCCCGAAGCGCGGGTCGGGCACACCGATAACCACGGCCTCCCGAACACCGGAATGCTCCAGAAGGGCCTTCTCCACCTCCACGGGGAAGACATTCTCCCCTCCGGACTTGATCAGCTCCTTTTCCGCCTTGCGGCCCTTGAAAAAGAGGTAGCCCCGTTCGTCGAGCTGTCCCAGGTCCCCGGTATGGTGCCAGCCCTCGCGAAAGACGTGCCGAGTAATCTCGGGATTGTTCCAGTATTCCCGAAAAACGAGAGGGCCTCGGACCACGATCTCCCCTGTCTCTCCGGGAGACACCTCGCGGTCGTATTCGTCCACCGTGGCGAGGGATGCCAGGGGAAGCGGTCTTCCCGCGGACCCCGGATTGTCCCGGTTGGGGGCCATGGTGAGCAGTCCCGAGGTCTCGGTCTGTCCGTAGACACTGTAAAAAACGCTCCCGGTTTTCTCCTCAAAGGCCCTGATGGTCTCCTGCTGATCGATTCCGAGCACGCAGCGCAGGGAAAGCTCCTCTGCAGACACTTCCTCGAGCTCGTTCAGCAGGCTGCCGAGCATGGGGGGAAAGGTGCCCAGAAGGGTCACATCCTCCTCCCGGACGAGCCGTGCCGCTTCGCCGGCCTCGAAGCTCGGCAGAATCACGTTTTTGCCACCGGCCAGAAGGGCGGCTGTGGCCAGATTGATCCCCATGATGTGGTACAGGGGCAGCAGGTTCAGATAGGCATCTGTTTGCCCCAAGCCGAATTCGTTCACCAAAAGAAGGGCGTTGAGGAGAAGATTCTGCTGGGTCAGAACGCCTCCGCGGGGTTTACCCTGCACTGCTGCGGTATGAATGATCAAAAAGGGATCGTTCCAGTCCCCCTGGGATTCCGAAGGAGGAGACCCGCGCAAAAGATCCTTGTACGCGGTGCCTTCGCTCAGCCCCTCTTCAAGGCCTATCAGATCCCTGGGGTCGCTGTGACCCCGCAACAGGGAACCTGCGACTTCCGCGTGCTCGGAATCCGCAGCGATAGCGGAAGGCGTGGTGTCCTCGACAATGGTGTCCATCTCCTCCCGGGACAACCTTCGGTTGATGGGGACCAGGATCAGGCCGAGCCTAGCGGCCGCGCCAAAGAGGGTCAGAAAGCGATAGGTATTCTGGCCCAGCACAGCCAACCGGTCACCGTATTCAAAGCCTGCCTCGCTGAGCCCGGCGCTCAAGGCCTCAGTCTCCCGGAAAAGCTCCGTGTGGGTGAGCCCGCCTTCGGCTCCGGCCCGGCGAATAGCGTCAGCCCCGCCATAATCTCCCGCGTTGCGCCGCAACAGGTCGAAAAAAGTGTGACTGTGCAAAGGCATGTCTTCGCTCCTCGCTGTGTGATGGCTCGCCGCCGCGCCCCCCGCGAAGGCCCCGGCGGCGAGCCGCGTTTTCCGGCATTGCGATCATTGGGAGGGATAGACCCCTTCAAAGGTGACCACCTCGGAAACGCCGTTCGCCTGGAAAGAGGCTCTGCCCTGCTCCACGCGGACAGGCACCTGCAGTTTGGGGATCTTGCTCCACCACCGCTGCAGGGCCTCGGGCGCGGTCCAGCCCTTTTCCTTCAGCTTAAAGCCGCTGGCCACCTTCAGGCTCAGGATCGCGGAACGAACGGTGATCATGGTGCTGCTGCGGATATGGTCCGAGGTCTTGGCCGGAATCCAGTATTCGTCCTGATTGTTCACGGTTTTCAAGGTAAACCCCTCAAAGGAGATGCTGTAGCTCAGGCTGGAGATCCTGACCGGGTAGGGGTTGGGATTGTCCACCTTGAACAGGAAGCTCATGGGCAGCGGTGCGCCGTGATTTCCGGCCTGGCCCATGGTCGGCTCGATATCCTTGCCGTAGTACCAGTACCCGTCGTACTGCGGCACCTGAAAGGAGGCGATGCTGACCTCGGGCTTTTGAAAGTTCGACTCCGTGGGCTTGGATTTCATTACCCCAGCACAGGCGGATATGATCAAGGTCCCTGCCAGGAGCGGGACCAAGAGGACTATCGATCGGTATCGCATAGAAAGCCTCCCTTGGCTTGTGGCAGATTCCGAATGGACACTGCCCGGCTTTTTTCCCCAAAAAGGAGAAGTGCGCCTGCATCCCGTTGGAAAAAAACCTTCTCAACGGGAATTAAGTAAGCCATCGTTTCTTGCGTTTATAGTGCTTGATGTCGCGGAAGCTTTTCCCGCCCTTGTCGCTCAGACCGAGGTAGAAGTCCTTGATGTCCTCGTTCTCCCACAGCTTGTCCGAATAATCGTCCATGACGATCCGTCCGTTCTCCAGGATATAGGCGTAGGAGGACACGGTCAGAGCCAGTTTGGCGTTTTGCTCCACAAGGAGGATGGATATCTTCTCCTCTTCGTTCAGCTTGGTGATGATGCTGAATATCTCCTGGATCAGCATGGGGGCCAGCCCCATGGAGGGCTCGTCCAACAGGAGCAGATTGGGCTCCGTCATCAGGGCCCGGCCCACCACGAGCATCTGTTGCTCGCCGCCGCTGATGAACCCTGCTGTTTCCCCGCGCTTGTCATAGAGGCGGGGGAAATAGTGGTACACCAGATCCAGCCCGTCCTTGACCGACCCGCTCTTGCGCAGGTGCGCCCCCACCTTGAGGTTCTCCTCCACGGTCAGGTGTTCGAAGACCTTGCGGCCCTCGATGACCTGGATAATGCCCTGCTTGGCAATATCCGCGGCCTGGGAGTTGTGGATCCGCCGTCCCTCGTAATCGATGGAGCCGTCGGTGACCTTGCCGTCCTCAGTGGCCAGGAGCCCGGACACCGCTTTCAGAGTGGTGCTCTTGCCGGCGCCGTTGGCTCCCAGCAGGGCGACAACCGCCCCGCGTGGCACGGACACGGACACCCCTTTGAGGGCCAGGATCACCTCGTGGTATCGGACCTCAATATTCTGGATATTCAGGATGGATCCGTTCTGGTCCAAAACGCACTCCTCCTTGTGGTTTGCCTGCGGCTTGAAAGAGAGCTAGTAGCCCAGCCACTCTTCCTCCCACTTCTCCGGCCAGCGCTTCTTCAGATCGACCACCTCGACCGTGTCGAAGCTGCCGTCCTTCCACTCCTGGACCCGTACCCTTGCCGTGGGTCGGTGGTCCTCCGCGGAGAAGGACACTGGCGCGGCTCCCAGGCCGATCTCGTAAGAGTCCATGGTCTCCAAGCCTTCCTTGAGGATGGTCTCTCCAGTGATCTCCCCGGCCTCGTCGGCCCGCTCCAGGGCCTCCCGGAGAATCAGGGCGTTGGCCCAGGCCTGGACCGTGGGCTTGAACCGCTCCTCCAGGGGCGTGCCGGGATGATATTCCTTAGCCGCCTTCTCCACCATGTCCATGTTCTTAAAATCCTGGCCGAATTCCGCGCAGGGGGCCGCGCCCATAACCCCTTCCGCCGCTTTGCCGGCCAGCCGGTGGACGTTGTCGTTGAAGGCCCAGATGTTCAGGATCCACGTTGCGTCCAGGTCCAGGGCAGCGGCGTCCTTGATGGTCGCCGCAGCGGACATGGAGGTGTTCCCGTGCCAGACCACGTCTGGATCGTGCTCTTTCATGGCCATGATCTGGCTCTTGGTATCCAGGGCTGTCAGGGAAACATCCTGATCCGGAACGATCTTGAAGCCCAGGAGCTTGGCCTGATCCTTGAGGGCCTTGATGGGAGCGGAACAATAAGGGGAGGCGAACATGTAAAAACAGCCCAGCCGGGGTTTTCGCTCCCCGTAATCCGGGTGCTCGGGCCACTTTTCGTCGTACCAGGCGGTCAGGGCGGCCCTGGCCGCAGAGGAGTAGTCCGCCATGGCAAAAGCGTTGTAGCGCGAGTCCTTGGGATCCGTCAGATGGGCCGAGTAGGAGGCGGAGATGTAGGGAATCTTGTCCTCCATCACCGTGGTGGACAGGGCCTCGGTATCCGCCGTCCCCCATCCCATGACCGCGACCACGCCCATGCGCTTGAGCATGCTGTACTTGGTTTGGGCCTCTGGCACGCGGTAGCCGTAGTCGAACCAGGTATAGTCGATCTTCTTGCCGTTGACCCCGCCATGGTCGTTGATCCAGTTGATGGCGTCCACCATGCCCGTGGCAAAGTCCTTGCCCACATCCGAGGTTGCCCCGGAGGTGTCCATGATGCCGCCGATCTTGATCTCTTCCGCCTGGATTGTTGATGCGGCAAGACACAGGACCAGGCCCGCGAAAAAAGCCGTCAAAACGGAAAGCCATTTGTTGCGCATAACCCCCCTCCCTTGTTTCATGGTGCCTAGTGCTCGGACGAAAACTCACCCATCTCCTTCCTCGCTGCAAAATTTTGAAATCCTCATGTATTAATATACACTGCGGTTTTAAAATTTTGTCTCCTTTTATATGGGCAAGTTTTAC
>CAYNCR010000179.1:0-6179 GCA_964395575.1 uncultured Desulfohalobiaceae bacterium | reverse complement strand
GAATCAATTCCACCTCAGGCGGTACCAACAAAGCCAAGGTGTATTATGAAACCCTGCGAAGCGCTCCACCCGCCTTCGCCTCGCGACATTTCCCCAATAAATCAGTAATTTAAAAGTATTTTCATACAAAAAAACAATCGAGTGTGAGCTATGGATCGACTCTGGACCCCGTGGCGTCTGGAATACATCCTGGGACCCAAGCCGGACGAATGCGTCTTCTGCATCCCTGAATCCAATGAGGAGGACCGGGAGCGTCTCATCCTCTACCGGGGCGAGCGCAATTTCGTGATCATGAACCGTTATCCCTACAACAACGGCCATCTCATGGTCACTCCGTACCGTCACGTCTCCGCACTGGCCGACCTCGAGCCTGCGGAGAGCCACGAAATGATGGACCTGATGCAGCGGTGTTCCTCCATCATGTGGGAGGTATTTACCCCGGACGGCATGAATGTGGGCCTGAACATCGGAGAAGCAGCGGGCGCGGGCATCGAGGAGCATCTGCACTTTCATCTCTTGCCCAGATGGACCGGGGACCATTCCTTCATGGCCGTGTTCGGCGGAACCATGGTCATCCCGGAAGACCTCTACAGCGCCTACGACAGGCTCAAACCCCGATTCGACGCAATCGGCAACGGGTAAAGGAGACGGATTATGCGCTATATCAAGGCCCTGCTGGTCATTCTTCTGTTCGTTCTCGGGCTGACCTTCTTCCTGCAGAACTCGCAGATCTTCACCGCCACCCTCTCCGTTCGCTACGAAGTCATGGACTGGGGCGGCCGCTCCCAGCCCATCCCCTTGTACATGTTTCTGGTGGGCGCCTTTCTGGTGGGCGGGCTGATCAGCCTCCTGTACCTCGCCGCGGACAAGATCAAGCTGCACAGGGAGCTCAAGCGCAGAAAATCCCGCATCGGCAGCCTGGAAAAGGAGCTGAGCAGCCTGCGCAACATGAGCCTGGAGCAGACTCAGCGCGAGGAGGAAAGCGCCTAGGTTGAACATCTTCCAATTGCTGCGTTGTCCCACACCTATTTGAGGTGACAAACCAGCGTCTGATTGACTTAGCTTCACAAACAGGTGCTGGATTCAAACACTCATGGAGGCTAACAGCTCTACATCCTTGAACGTTTTTCGCCCCGCTCTTGCAATTTTTGAACGCCCTGTCTGATACGGACACTTTCAACAGTCTGCTAGGGCCGCACGCTCCCGCATCCCGATGTCGCGATCATTTCCGGAGCCGGAACGCGAACGGGCCTGCCCATTCCAACGGCCCGTTCATCCGGGAAGACGATTTTCCGCCATCCGCCCGCGCCGAATACTGCGCGCGCCAACTGGACCGGTACAGCGATATGATCACCAAAGCTCTTCACTCCCTGGGAAAGCGCTTCCCCTTCCTCGGCGGAAAAAAGGAGCAGCAATCCCTTTTCTCCTACAGACAGGGACGTCCTTTTCCCTACACCGACACCCAGACCGCCATCGACGAGCTCAGCCGCCTGGCCAAGCACACCCCCGAGGCGGTGGAGGTCTATCTGGCCCTGGGCAATCTGCACCGGGCCCAGGGGGATTTCGAGCGAGCCATCCGCATCCGCAAGACCCTGACTGCACGTCCGGACCTGGAGCCGCAGTACCGGGCCAAGTCCCAGTACGAGCTGGGCCTGGACTACAGGCGAGCCGGCTTTCTGGACCGGGCCGGAGAGGCCTTTGAGGAGGCCAGGTCGATCATCGGCGACGACCCGGTCCTTTTGGAGGAAATGGCCGGCTTGGCCGCTGCGTCAGGGGAATATGCCACCGCGGCGGACTACTACCGTCTCCTGAAGAACCCCTTGGCCCAGGCCCACTATCTGGTTCGACAGGCCAAGACAGAAGCCGGCGAGAGCGGTGTCATTGCGGACAAGACGCAGCTGCGCAAGGCCGTCCGCATCTACTCCGGATCGGTTGAGGCCTGGCTGGAGATCATGATCCGCGACTGCAGCTTCGGCGCCTGGACCGACATGGCCCACGACTTCCGGCAGGCGATGAAGCATATCGATCCCGGGCTCTGCTTCGTCCTCCTTGAGGGCCTGATCCGCTATCTGGTAAGCCAGAGGGACGAACGGGAGATGTTTACTCCGGACCTGTCGCCAGAGCCGGCCCAGGTCCTGCTCAATGCCCTGGGCAAGCGGGATCCGGACCCCATCCTGGCCTTTTACGCCGCCTGGCTCGCCCTGCAGATCGGCGACGCCAAGCAGGCGGAAAGCTGGCTCAACAGCTGCCTGGAGCACGATCCCGAGTTCTGGCCCGCCCGGGTGGAGCTGGTGTCCCTTCAGTCCCAGAGCGAACAGCTCTCCCTGGAGTTTCGGACCCAGCTCGACGCCCTGTTCAAGCGATTCCGGCAGCAGGGCCGCTTTCTCTGCCGCTCTTGCGGCCTCAGGCGGGACCAGATCTTCTTTTTGTGCTCCCGCTGCCACAGCTGGCACTCCATCGCCTTTGTTAAATAGGTTCCCAGTTCAGCGTTCAGGGTTCAAAGCACGGAAACCCCATTCAGACAGCCCCGGATGACTCCTAAAATCGGCGAGCCCGTAACGGCATTGATTCACCGAACCGTGAACCTGAAACCTAAAACCTTGAACGGCGAACCCAGAACGGGGAACGGGGAACGCTGAACCGGGAACCCGGAACGCAGAACGCATGAGCACCCAGAACCCCAAGCTCACCCCCATGCTGGAACAGTACCTGCGCATCAAGCAGGACTATCCGGATGCGCTCCTCTTCTACCGCATGGGCGACTTCTACGAGCTCTTCTTCGAGGACGCACGCATCGCCGCGCGCGAGCTGCAGATCGTTCTGACCTCCCGGAACAAGGAGAGCGAAGAGCAGATCCCCATGGCCGGGGTTCCCCACCACTCCACTGAGGAGTATCTCAAGACCCTCCTGGAGCGGCGCTACAAAATCGCCATCTGCGAACAGATAGAGGATCCGAGCCAGGCCAAGGGCCTGGTGGAGCGGGCGGTCACCCGCGTCCTGACCCCCGGCACCGTGGTGGAGGACTCGACCCTACAGGCCAAGCAGAACAACTACCTGGCCGCGGTCTGCTTCCGGGACTCCGGGAGTGAGGGCGGCCTGTGCTGGCTGGACTACTCCACCGGAGAGTGGAGCGGGATCTTCAGCAAGCAGCCCGGACAGATCTGGCAGTGGCTCCTCAAGCTCTCCCCCGGGGAAATCCTCTGCCCGGAAGGGCTCCCCCTGCCCGAGGGCATGGACGAGATCAGGGAACGGATCACCAGGCTGCCCTTTTCCGCCTACTTCGAGCAAAAGCGGGCCAGGGAGATCGTCTGCCGCGTGCAGGACACGGCCAGCCTCAAGCCCCTGGACCTGGAGGACAAGCCCCAGCTGATCCAGGCCTGCGGGGCGGTGCTCACCTACCTCATGCAGACCCAGAAGGAGGACCTGTCCCATCTGCAGGGCTTCTCCCCCCTGGACCTGTCCCGCTACCTCATCCTGGACGAGGCCACGGAGACCAACCTGGAGCTCTTCCGCCGCCTGGACGGGGAGAAAGGGCAGGGCACCCTGTGGCACGTCCTGGACGAGACCATGACTCCCATGGGCGGGCGGCTTCTGCAGAAGCGCCTCAAGCAGCCCTACCGCGACCTGGGTCCCATCCAGGCCACCCAGGAGGCGGTGGCCTTCTTCCTGGAGCAGGAGGAGACAACACGCGACCTGCGCCGGGCCCTGGACGGGGTCTACGACCTGGAACGGCTCTGCACCCGGATCACCCTGCAGCGAAGCACCCCCAAGGATTTCGAGGCCCTGCGCAGCAGCCTCCTGGGCCTGCCCGAGCTGCGACGTATTCTCCAGGCCGCGGACGGGCAGCCCCGGCCCCGCGAGCTGCGGCAATTGCTCCGGGACTGGGATTCCCTGGAGGACGTGGCCGAGCTGTTGCAGAACAGCCTTGTGGACAGCCCGCCCCAGCTCATCACCGAAGGCGGTCTCTTCCGCCACGGGTACAGCCCGGACCTGGACGAGCTGCTGGAGCTGGCAGAGCACGGTGAGGCCAAGCTCTCCGAGATCCTGGCCCGGGAGCAGGAGGAGAACGATCTGCCCAAGCTCAAATTGGGCCACAACAGGGTCTTCGGGTACTACTTCGAGCTCTCCCGGGCCCACAAGGGCTCGGTCCCGGACCACTTCATCCGCAGGCAGACCCTGGTCAACGCGGAGCGCTACGTCACCGAGGAGCTCAAACAGTTGGAGGAGCGGATCTTCCAGGCCAGCGAAAAACGCAAGTCCCTGGAACAGGACCTCTTCCACGAGCTGCGCCGCCGCGTGCTGGAGGCCTCGGAGCGAATCCGTTCCGCAGCGGAGCGCGTGGCCCGGCTGGACTTCTGGCAGTGCCTGGCCGAGGCCGCCCGGAAGCGGGAGTGGACCCGGCCCGAGCTGCACGGCGGCCTGGAGCTGGAGATTGACCAGGGCCGGCACCCCGCTGTGGAGGACTCCCTGGGACGGGCCAACTACATCCCCAATGACCTCCACATGGACCAGGACCGCCGCATAATCCTCATCACCGGCCCCAACATGGCGGGCAAGTCCACAGTGCTGCGCCAGGCGGCCATCATCGCCATCCTGGCCCAGATGGGCGCCTATGTGCCCGCGGATCGGGCCCGCATCGGCCTCTGCGACCGCGTCTTCACCCGAGTGGGCGCCTCGGACAACCTCACCCGCGGGCAGTCCACCTTCATGCTGGAGATGATCGAGACCGCCCGCATCCTGCGACAGGCCGGAAAGCGCAGCCTGCTCATCCTGGACGAGATCGGGCGCGGCACGAGCACCTTCGACGGCCTCTCCCTGGCCTGGGCCATCGTGGAGAACCTGGCCCGCAGAGGGGAAGGGGGCATTCGCAGCCTCTTCGCCACCCACTATCACGAGCTGACAGACCTGGCCTCCAGCTTCCGCCCCGTGGCCAACATGAACATCGCGGTCGCGGAGTGGAGCGGGGAGATCGTCTTTCTGCGCAAGCTCGTCCCCGGCCCGGCGGACAAAAGCTACGGCATCGAGGTGGCCCGGCTCGCGGGAGTGCCCAAGTCGGTCACCCAGCGGGCCAAGGAGATCCTGGGCCGGCTGGAAGCGGGAAGCGAACACCTGCGTCCGGCCGCGAAGCAGCAGACCAGGCGCAGCTCCAGGCTGCTGCCGGGGCTGGGCAAGAAGTCGGAGGAAAGCGGGGAAACGGCAAAGTCCCGGGAGCCCCACCCTCTCCTCGAGGAGCTGGAGCGGATCGATCCCGAGGGGATGACCCCGCTGCAGGCCCTGCAGACCCTGGCCCAGTGGAAGGAGAAATGGGCAAGCCGTGAGTCGGAGGACAGAGGGCAGAGGACGGAAGACGGAGAGCGGGAATCGGAGGTCGGAGATCAGAGATCGGAGATCGGAGGTCGGAAGTCGGAGGTCGGAGATCGGGAGGAAGAGGAAGGCGGTTTATCGGGCAATGGAAGCGCCTCCGGAGCGGGGAGCTAAACATATCGAGCCGGAGGATGCGAGGGTGAAGAAAACGCAGCTGCCCCCAAGAGCCTTGCTAATCGCTGTGCTCCTCCTGGCGGCGGCCGGACTGGCTCTTGCCGGCTGCGGCAAGAAGGAGTGGCCCAGCCCCAGGGCGGAAAAGGACCGCTTTACCTGGGACTCGGTCCGGGCGAGCCTGGACGAATCCTGCCTCATCATCCGCGGGGAGCTGCAGGGCGCGGCCCAGAATCTGCAGCAGGTGGAGCTGCGGTTGGAGACGAGCGAGGAGCTGTGTCCGGGCTGTCCCTTCACGCCGCAGAGCAGCACCGTCTATTCCATGGATGATCCCTCGCTGAGCCGGCGGGATTCCAGCGTAGTCATCATCCATTGTCCGGTGGATCCGGATTCAGCTATCCGCTTTCGCCTGAACGGAATCAACATCTTCGAGCAGATCCCGGGCACCCTCTCGGACACCGTGGAGCTGGAGGCCCGGAACGCGACACAAACAGGACCCTAATGTAATTCTTAAGACCTTTAAGTAACTATTCACCATCTGCGTAAATCTGCGGCCCCCTTTTATTCGGCGCTGGCGACTTCGTCGCACATCCCAGTTAAACCAGCTACGCTGAGACTCCATCTGTTTCACGGGACAGGCGGGCGGCCTTCGGCCGCACGCGGTGAAGAGTTTGGAACCGCCCCCATGCACCCACTTTAACACT
>CAYNCR010000178.1:3238-6182 GCA_964395575.1 uncultured Desulfohalobiaceae bacterium | reverse complement strand
CGGCTCTCCTCAGAAAGCTGCTTCTTGCGCCTGGACCAGTCCAGGATCTGCTCAAAGGCCTGCGAAGGGCTGTGGCCCTCGCGCGGATTGCCCTTCTCCACGGCGGAGGACTCCATGGCCTCCACGAGGGCGGCCCGGCCGAGGGGCGTGCGGGCGAGCACCGTAGTCCAGCCCTCGCCTGCGCCCAGGCCCCCGAAGGAAAGATCCGCGTATTCCGCTGCATAATCCGAGCAGAAACGGCAGGCCTCACGCCTCATGAAGTCCAGCTGATTCAGGGGAATGGTTCGGATATCACCGCCCGTGAGATGGACCTGCAGGGCGTCCTTGATATTGATCTTGCGCACATCGTCCCAGGAAAATCCGCCGAGCTCGGCGAGCTTTTCCCTCTGCCGATCGCCGAAGACGAAGTTGCCCGAGCAGAAGAGCCCCAGGCAAAAAGCGATCGACTCGGAGGGCACGATCCGCATGGCCTGCATCTTGCGGATGGCCTTGATCTGGCAGGGAGTCCCCACAAAGGCCACGCGGCGCAGGCCGCGGCGCATAACCGGGCCCAGCTCCTCAACCGTAGTATAGGTGAGATAACGGTCGCTGAAATTCTTCATCCCGGGGGAGGTGTCGGCGTAGAATCCGGCGGACTCCAGGATGTCCTCCTTGTCCTGGGCCAGGATGGGCTCGCGCTGGAACATGTCGATGGGCCTGGTCACCACCGCCCCGTCGATGCGGCCCGTATCCATGAGGTGCATGAGCAGAGCGGTGACCACGCCTCCATCTGTTCCGCGGTCCCGGATCTCGGAATGGGCCGCCCGGGCCACATTGGTCTCCATGACTCGGCCTACGGGGGCGCTCCAGCTCACCAGGCGCCTGGTCTCCTCCTCCAGCTCCTCGATCTCGGGACAGATGGCGTAGCAGAGCCCGCACTCGATGCACTTCTCGATTTCCGCATAGCGGGGGACGCCGTCCTCGTCCAGATCGAGGGCGCCAAAGTTCACCGCGTTGCAGAAGGTGACGCATCCCCCGCAGCGGTGGCACAGCCCGGGTTTCTGGACTTCCTGAATCAGATTGAAAAACGTTTTCATAACGCCTCCTTGGGGATCGTGTCCCGCGCCTCTTGGAGTGGAAGCATTCACAGGGCTGCTTCGAGCGGAAATATTCAGTGACTGAACCGACAGTCACGCCAATGGCGTGCTCTCTTAGCCGCCAAGCCGCCAAGGCCGCGAAGGGTGTCTCCAAGGGAAGATCTTTTGCTTTGCGGGGATGCCGCAAAGCAAAAACTGAGCCTTCACGATCTGAAACGAAAACTCTTTCTTGGCGTCTTCCTTGGCCTTCCCCGTGAAACCGGGGCCCCTTTCAGGGTGTTTCACTGGGGCGCCCTTTGCGCCGTGGCGGTTCAACTTCTTGCCCCCTGAACAGGCCCCCCTTTGATCGTCATGGAGAATGGCTCCCGGGCGGGGACCCGTACCGCTCTTCCCGAAAGGGAAAGAACGGCTCCCTAGTTGAGCTGCTGCGCCGACAGCTCATTCCGGCAGGGATTGGGGCCCAGCTCGCGGATCCTTTCCGTGAAGTTCCGCACCACGTCGGCAAAGCGGGACGCCTCCGCAGAGGAAACCCACTGGATGTCGAAGCGCTCCGGATTGATCCCCTGTGCGTGCAGCACGCTCTTGATGGCCTCGGCACGGGCAAGGGCTTTGTGATTACCGTCCAGGTAATGACACTCTCCCAGGTGTCACCCCATGACAATCACCCCGTCCGCTCCCTTGCTCAGGGAATCCACCACGATGCTGGCGGGAACCATCCCGGAACACATCACCCGCACCGCCCGCATGTTGGGGGGATACTGCAGGCGGGAAACCCCGGCCAGATCGCCGCCGGCATAGGCGCACCAATTGCAGAGGAAACCTATGATACGCGGCTCGAATTGTTCGGACATAGTATATGGCTCCTTCGCCCTTATTGGTTGGCGTTGCCTGTTTCCTGTTCATCCTGCAGCAGGGCGTCCACCTGGGCCCGCAGCTGATCCACGCCAAAGCCGTGCACGAAGATCCCGTCCTTGGGACAGGTAGCCTCGCACAGGCCGCAGCCCTTGCAGACCGCCTTGTCCACGCTGACCCAGTGGCGGGACTGGCCCTCCTCCTCGTCCCCGCTCTGCAGGGAAATGGCCCCGTAGGGGCACACGTCCAGGCACAGGGCGCAGCCGTCGCACTTGTCCGTGGCCTGGGCCTTGATCGCGTCCAGCTTCATCCGTGTCTTGGACAGGAGCACTCCGGCCCGGGAGGCCGCGGCCTTGGCCTGGCCGATGGATTCGTCCAGCGACTTGGGATAGTTGCACAACCCGGCCACAAAGAGCCCGTCCACGCCCATGTCCACAGGCCTCAGCTTGGGATGGGCCTCATTGAGGAATCCGTCCCTGTTGCGTCCGCACTTGTAGAGCTCCACAAGCTCGTCATTGTCATGGGGCACGACAGCGGAGGCCAGGACCAGATGATCCGCTGGGATGCTCACATTTCGCCCCAGGATCCGGTCCGCGGCCTCGATCCGGAGCTCGTCTCCGGTGTGCACGGCAGGCGGATTCTCCGGCTCGTAGCGAATGAAGATGACCCCGAGCTCCCGGGCCCTGGTGTAGAGGTCCTCCTGCAGCCCGGAGGTGCGGATGTCGCGGTAGAGGACGTACACGCCCATTTGGGGGTTCATCTCCTTCAGGGCGATGGCGTTCTCCATGGTGTGCGTGCAGCAGATGCGGCTGCAGTAGGGCCGCTCCGGGGTTCGCGAGCCCACGCACTGGATGAACACCGCGCTCTCCGCGGACTTCACGCGCTCGGGATCGCTCTGCAGGAGCGCGTCGAACTCCTGATGGGTCCGGATCCGCTCGTCCTCGCCGTAGCTGTATTCCACTGGCTTGTATTCCCTGGCGCCGGTTGCGATCACTCCGGCCCCGTATTCGATGGTC
>CAYNCR010000178.1:0-3228 GCA_964395575.1 uncultured Desulfohalobiaceae bacterium | reverse complement strand
GCGCCCACGGAACCGCTCGCCGAGAGCAGACGGGCATTGGTGAGCACCTCGATACTGTCGCTGGAGCTCACCTGCTGCACCAGGTCCCGGACAAAGGGGCCAATTTCCTCGCCCCCAGGCGTCCTGTTCAGGTTCAGGGCATTGCCGCCCAGATGTTCGCCTTGCTCCAGCAGGATCACGGAGAAGCCCAGGCCGGCCAGCTCGAGCGCGGCGGTCATTCCTGCAGCACCGCCGCCCACGACCAGGGCCTTCTGGTTCACATCCACCTCGAGCTCCGTAAGCGGGGCGTTCGTGTCCGCCTTGGCCACTGCCATTCGGACCTGGTCCTTGGCCTTGGCCGTGGCCCGCTCCGGATCGTCCTGGTGCACCCAGGAATTGTGGTTGCGGATATTGGCCATCTCGATAAGATAGGGATTGAGCCCGGACTCCCTCAGGGTGTCCTGGAACAGGGGCTCGTGGGTGCGCGGCGTGCACGCGGCGATGACGATCCGGTTCAGGTTGTGCTCCCGCACCTTCTGCCCGATCATCTCCTGGGTATCCGTGGAGCAGGTGAAGAGGTTGTTCTCCACCAGGGCCACGTGGGGCAGGCTGCGCGCGTATTCCGCAACCGCGTTCACATCCACGGTTCCGGCGATATTGATCCCGCAGGAGCAGACGAAGACCCCGATGCGGGGCTCTTCCGAAGCAACGCTTCGCTCGCTGGGATAGGTCTTGTCCGTGGTCAAGCTGTTCTTGGCGGGCAGCAGATCCCTGGCTGCCTCGAGGGCGGCAGTGGAGGCCTGCGTGACCGAGCTGGGAATGTCCATGGGCGCCTGAAAGGCCCCGGCAACGTACACCCCGTCCACCGAGGAGGAAACCGGTTTGAGCCCGGAAGTCCTGGCAAAGCCGTAATGGTCCAGCTCGATTCCGGTCAGATCGGCCAGCTGTCTGGTATCCTCGGAGGCCTCCATGCCCACGGAGAGCACGACCATGTCGAAGTGCTCCTCCACGAACTCGCCGTCCTCGGTCATATAGTGCAGCACCACGCCACGGTTCTGGTGTCCGGGCAGAATGGTGTGCGGCCTGGCCCGCACGAAACGGACTCCCTCCTCCGCGGCCTGCTCGAAGTAGCGCTCGAACTCCTTGCCCGGAGTTCGAATATCCATGAAAAAGATCGCCTCTTCGGGTTCCTTGTTCTTCAGGTGCTCTCCGGTGACCCGGGCCTGCTTGATGGCGTACATGCAGCAGGTGGAGGAGCAGTACCCGTTTTCGCAACGGTTGGTGCTGCGCGAGCCCACGCACTGGATCCAGGCGATCCTGCCCGGCTCGGAATGGTCCGAGGGCCGCTCCAGATGCCCCATGCAGGGCCCGGAGCTGGAGAGGAGCCGCTCGTATTCCAGGCTGGTGACCACATCCGGGATGTGGTCGTACCCGTAAAGATCGACTCCCGAGGGGTCGTAGGTTGTATATCCGGGCGCAAGGATCATGCCCCCCACATTGAGAGAGAATGTACGCTCCCTGTCCTCGAAATCGATCGCCCCGGTGGGACAGAACTTTTCGCAGGCCCCGCACTTGCCCTTTTGGAGATAGATACAGTTGTCCGGATCGATGGCGTATTTCAAGGGAACGGTCTGGCCGTACTTGATGTACGCCGCCTTGCGCTTACCCATCCCCATATCGAATTCGTCATCCACCTTGCGCGGGCACTTCTCGGTGCAAACCCCGCAGGCGATGCACTTCTCCACATCCACATAGCGGGGATGCTGTTTCAGGTTAACCTCAAAGTCGCCCTGGGAACCGGATACGTCGACCACTTCGGAAAGGGTCAACAGCTCAATGTTCAAGTGCCGACCGCACTCGACCAACTTGGGGGAGATAATTCACATGGCGCAGTCGTTCGTGGGAAAGGTCTTGTCCAACTGGGCCATGACTCCGCCGATTCCGGAAGTCTTCTCCACGAGGTACACGTAATATCCGGATTCCGCCAGATCCAGCGACGCCTGGATCCCGGCGACTCCGCCACCAACCACCATAACAGCGCCAACAGGTTGTTCAGCCATGTCCACCTCACTCGTGCGGGTTTTGGGGACATTCTCGGATTTCGCGAAGGGATCTTCACCCGATGGGAAGAGGGCCTGCATCCTTTCCCGCGACACGCCGGCTTCCTGACAAAAGGCCAAAAGATGCCTCTCCTCGATGCTATACCGCTTCCCCACGGTGGGTTTCGCCTTGAGCCTGCCCTGCTTGATCCAATTGCGCACGGTATTGCGGTGCACCTCAAGCAGGGTAGCCAGATTCCCGATTCGAAACTCGATCATACCCCCTCCACTTGTGCAGTTTGTGCTCTACACAAAAGGTTGCTAAATGTGCATTCGCTGAACCATATCTCTGGCAATTCCCTCTGTCAATGGAAAAAGGAGAGATGCTTTATTTGGAATGCGGGATGGGGCGGAGGTCGGAGATCGGACGTCGGACGTCGGATGTCGGAGATCGGACGTCAGATATCAGACGTCAGACGTCAGAAGACGGAAGACAGAAGGCGGAGGTCGGAAGACGGAAGATCGGACGTCGGACGTCGGAGGACCGTCTCACTGACTCACTGATACACCGACTCACATGGGGCTGACCCACTGACGCACTGACGCACTGAGACACCGACACGCTGACTCACTGAACCAGGGCTTGGGCGCGGAGGATCTGGATAGCCTCGTTCACGGCCGCTTTCGCGGATGGGGACAGGCCGGGGCTGACCTCCTCCGGGAGCTCTTCGCTCTGTACAGCCAGGATGCGGACCTCGACCCCGCCCTCGGAGCGCAGCTCCTTGAGCAGATTGATCGCGGGAAACTGGTGCATGCTGAAATCGGCGGTCTTTTCCCGGGGAATATCCTCCACCTCCAGCTCAAAGACCTCACCGGGGCTGCGGCCACTGATGCGCACCGCATCCACGATCCACAGGCTTGCCGGCTTTTCCGGGGCAAGGGCCAGGTCAAAGAGGATGTCCCCGATGCTCGTGCCCACATCTTCCACAGCCACATCCTCCGGCAGGGAAAATTCCGCTTTGAGTCGCTTGACCACTGTCGGCCCGAAACCGTCGTCCCCGAAAAGGGTGTTGCCGCAGCCGAAAACAATGGTCCGGGCGTTCATGATTTCTTCTATCATTCCAATCCTCTGTGGATGATTGTTATCCGTTCTTCGTTTTTCGTTTTTCGTGCTTCGTGTTTCGTTTGGACAGAGATGCGGGGCGTATAT
>CAYNCR010000177.1:0-6191 GCA_964395575.1 uncultured Desulfohalobiaceae bacterium | reverse complement strand
TGGAAGTGCTCTCTGTCAACCAGTACCTGCCCAGGATAGTGGTCCTGAGCAAGAATGTGGACAAGAACCAGGTCAGCTTGAGCTTGAAATAGGCCCTGGAGGGCAAGCCATTGGTGCACAAGGGGACAGGTCATTGCTGACTATTATGCAAGGAGTATACATTGAGCTTGACAATGTAACTTTCTGTTTTTCTGAATTTTTTTGATAGATTGAATGGATTGTCTGAAATGAATTCATTGTCTTATGTTTAGCAATGAAGATATTTTTGATAAAATGAGATAAATGACAACACAACACAATTAGTATTGAATGAGGAGACAAGAAAATGAAACACATTATCTTCTTTATACTCTTGATGAGCATTTCATTCCCTGCATTTGCTTCCGGACAATCTGTTGTGTATCAAGTCAACAACCAGAATTATAAGGGTTATTATAATAGTCCTACTCCCAGCGCTGGGCTGGTATTACTTATTCACGATTGGAACGGACTTACTGATTATGAAATAAAAAGAGCTGATATGCTGGCTGATATGGGGTATACGGTCTTTGCTGCAGATTTGTTTGGTTCCGGTGTAAGACCGACAAAAGTACAGGATAAACGGCAACATACCGGGGAATTGTACAAGGACCGAGAAAAAATGCGTAATCTTCTGCAAGGCGCCCTTAAAACGGCAAAAGCAAAAGGAGCAGATATCCAAAACGCCGTAGCGATGGGCTATTGCTTTGGTGGTGCTGCTGTGCTTGAACTCGCCAGATCCAGCTCTGATCTAAAAGGGTACGTAACATTTCACGGTGGCTTAAGCACTCCAGAAGGTCAGAGCTACTCCCGGACAAAGGGCAAGCTGCTGATTTTACACGGAAGTGCGGACCGGCATGTTACCCTGGATGATTTTGCCAATCTGGCCAAGGAGTTGGAAGAAAATGGGGTTCCCCATGAAATGATCACTTATGGCGGAGCGCCTCACGCCTTTACAGTATTCGCCGCTGATAGTTACAGAGAAGATGTTGATAGAAAGTCCTGGAGACGGTTTCAGCAGTTTTTAAAAGATACTCTGAGATAACTTTCGCCCAGGTTGATAACACAAAGTGACAGGCTCTTTATTGTCCTTATGGAGAGACGCGCAGCTTATAGCATGAAGATGATCGAACAGTGCGGAAAGTGCATCAGTGAGTCAATGTTCCCTGATGGGCCAGGACCATCTTTATCTGCCCGTAACTGATCTCGTCGCCGAGCCTCTCCTTTATTTGCTTTAACGAGCCCCCCTCAGCCTTTGCAATCGCCTTTTGAATGGCTTGTTGCCTCTCCGTGGACAACAGCTCCTCAATACCCAGCTCTTTCTTGTCCACCAAGAGGCTCAGATGGCTCTCGATCGTGGACTGGGCCAGCCCTCTTGCCGCGGCAATCTGCTCAGGTGTTTTTCCTTGCCTGAAAAGCTTAAGGGTCATTTGTCTGGTGTCCCCTGCCTGTCCGGGCCGGTTATCCTGGTTGCCGGATGCCGATGTCGCTTTCTCCGGCGGGGCCACCTGATCAATCCCGTGTTTGCAGCGATAGGCAGCCACCATATCGATCAGCTCCTGGCCGTACTTGGCCACGGTCTTGGGCCCCACCCCGCGGATCTCTTCCAGCTCACTCAGGGTCTGGGGCAGAAAGGCCACAATCCGAAGGAGCACGCGTTGGTGCAGGACCTGGTAAGAGGCCAGATTGTGCTCTTGGGCTTTGGTTGTACGCCATTCCTTCAAGGCCCGGAAGAGCTCCGGATGGGCGATGTCCTCTTCCGTAACCTCCTGAGACTCGGGCTTTTTCTTTTTCTGCAGGGTGTCATCCACTTGAGCCTTGGCCACCGCCTGCAGATACCCAGCAGCGGAAAATCCCTGTCCACAGCTCCGGACACCGGCCAGCTTGACTGCCAGCTCCTTCTTCAAGCTATCCAGAGCCTTGGCGATCCTCTTCTCCAACTCGGCGTTATCCGTTTCCACCCCAGTCGCATACACGTGTTGGCCCAGGTTGTTGTCCAGCTTGTCCTGGAACCACTTGGATCCTTTCGTGATCCTCTCCTGAATATAAGTATCCGATTCCGGCAGCCTCTCCGGGGTGAAAAGGCCGCGCAGCTCCCGCAGAAAGATAGTGCTGACCTTGAAGATTTCCCCTGCCCGGGCTTCCAGCTCTCCGATATCGCTTATGCCTTGGAGATGAATCAGGTGGCTGTTTTTACCCATCAAGCGGACCAGCTCCTTGAGTCGCCCCCGCAGGGAGCCCATGTCGAAGCACTCCAGCACCAGGCGCTGCTGGAAGGAGACCATGGCCTGCTCCAAATGCTCCTGGGTGGGTGGATTCTGCCTGACCTGGCGGTCAAAGCGGAGAATGGCCTCATCTGCGCCCATGCCCCGGGGAGCCAGCGGGGAACAAAGGACCATGCCCTCCAGGCTTTTGCACCGGCTCAAGGCCACATAGACCTGGCCGTGGGTAAAGGCGTTCTGGACATCGACGATGGCCCGGTCAAAGGTCAGCCCTTGGCTCTTGTGAATGGTGATGGCCCAAGCCAGCTTGAGGGGATACTGGGTGAAGGAACCGGCGACCTCTTCCTGAATCTCCTTATTGTCCGGATTCAAGGAATATTTGATGTTCTCCCAGGTCAAGGGCTCCACCTTGACCGGATCTGAGTCTCCGGGGCACAGGACCTGGATCTCCTCCTGGGAGATGGAGGTGATTCGCCCGATTTTGCCGTTGAAATAGCGTTTTGCCGGGCTCGGGTCATTGCGCACGAACATGACCTGGGCCCCTTTCTTGAGCACAAGCGAAAAGGAGGTGGGATAGATATGTTCCGGGAAATCTCCCGATACCTCGGCCGGGAATGAGTATTCCTCGCCCTTGAGCTCCTCCAGCCGGTGCTGGTTGATGTTCAGGGCCTTTTTGTTGTGGGAGGTCAGGGTGATATAGCCCTGCTCCGTGTCCGGGACAAAGTCCGGACAATAGCGGGTATTCAGTTTTTGAGCCGTTTCCGGATCCAGCCTGTTGTCCCGCACCTGGTTCAGGATCCGGATGAAGCTGTCGTCCGACTGCCGATAGATGTGCTCGAGCTCAATTGTGATGAACCGGGTCCGGGCCAGGGCGTGGCTGCTGAAAAAGTAGACTGTAGGGTAATACTCCTGCAAAAGCTCCCATTCATCCGACTTGGCCACAGGGGAAAGCTGATGCAGGTCTCCGATCATGAGCAGCTGCACTCCGCCAAAGGGCTGGGAGCTGCGGCGGTGCCGCCGCAGGGCCGCGTCCACGGCGTCCAGCAAGTCGGCACGGACCATGCTGATCTCATCGATAACCAAAAGGTCCAGGCTCTGAATGATGTTCTTTTTCTCCTTGCTGATCCCGAAGCGGCGCTCCTGGTCCCGCTCATAGGCCTCGCTCCCGGGCACGAAAGGACCGAGGGGCAGCTGGAAGAAGGAATGCAGGGTTACACCCCCCGCATTCAGGGCAGCCACTCCGGTGGGAGCGGTGGTGATCATCCGCTTGCTGGAAGAATCCTGGAGCTTCTTGAGAAACGTGGTCTTGCCTGTGCCCGCTTTTCCGGTCAAGAAGACATGCTCTCCGGTCCGCTCCACATAGCCTTCAGCCAGCTCCAGTTCCGGGTTGGTCTGCCACTGCGTGGACATGGAATCCACCTCCATAATTCCGAGCAGATCCCAAATGGATCAGTGCTCTTTCTCATCACTTACATTAGGTGCTGAGCTTCTCCAGAACGGACCATCACTCCCCAAGGAAACAGGTGTGCGTTGAACGGGGCAAGCGGCAAAAGAAAATTGATCCGCCCTGAGCGATTCTTCCATGGTCTCCCCGTGAAACCGGGTGCCCTTTCAGGGTTTTTTACTTGGGCGTTCTTTGCGTCATGGCGGTTCAACTGGATTGTCCCCTGAATAGGTACATGAGATAGTAGTGATGTCATATTCTTGACTTTTGGTGAAAATCTGTTGAATATGAATGGCCAAACAAATCATTGAGTTTTTGGCAAACTGTTAAACAGGAGTCAAATATGCAGCTCTCAAATGCAGATGCTGAACAGTTTTTCAAGTTGTATCCAGCCTTGCTAGTGTATGTAAATGAGCAGAAGAAAATCCTGGAGGATGTTACCGACCCGGAGCATTTCATGCTGCTGCCTGCGGAGGAAAGGATGCAGGTCAGAGATGAGCTCTATGCTGACATTACCCTTTTAGACTCCTTTGTGTATGAGAATCCCTTTCATTTTAATCAGCAAGAACTTGAGATTATAAAAAGCTGGAAAAATTATCTAGAGGGTGAATTCTATATTTTCAGACATTTGAAAAAGCACACCATATTCCTTTCAACATCCTCACCTAACGTAGCTTACGGTGTTCTCTCCCTCACAGAGCCTCTTAAAGATAAATTTCCATCTCCTCCTGTGCTTGTTCAGGCAGTTCTGTTGCCCTTCAAGAACAAAATTGTGTATGATGGCTATTTGGCTTCCTACAACATAACTTTTGGTGGAGGAATCAAGAGAATGCTGAACAATTCCTATAATGAAGCCAAGGCAAACTACGGTATTGTCACCTCGCTCCCCTTTGATGCATCCGAACAAGGACAGTCTGATGATAAACAAAAACTCAAATTCTATTTAAAAAACAAGCATAATCGGGATTATTATTGGGAGGATATTGAAAAACTTATTACCAAAAGCCACGATTTGGCTGTTACCTTTCATCAGGAAATGGGAAAAATCCATGCCAAGAGCCTGGGCAAGAGGCTTCGGGAAGCAGGGCTCAATAATGTGTGGTTCGGAGTCCTTCATGGGTTGCCTGTATGCAGTGGTAAAACAAAAGAGGAGCTGGAAAGGAACATCTCTTCGGTTGTGCCTCAATCGATGCAGGATTTTGTATACAGATATCATTTGAAATGAGTCTGCCGAAATAGTTGCATGAGTAGGCTCATTGAGGAAACAGAGCCTATGCAGCAGGAAACCATGACGGAGCGGTATGGATTTTTCAGCCAGAGAATTCACCAATTTTCATGATTCCATCTCCAGGGTGCTGGATGACCTGGATTTTCAGACGGCTGTCGGGAAACAGGCCAAGATACTCATCAAGCCCAACTGCATCAACAGCTCACCACCGCCCGTGACCACGCCGGTGGATTGCTGTGAGGCGATTATCCGCTCTATCCGGGATGCCGGCTCGGATGCCCACATTGTTGTGGGCGAGGGGTGCGGGGACAGTGGCAGGGAGACCTTCGAGGTGTTTTGCGACCTGGGATATGATCGGCTGGCCCGGCAGCACGATATTGAGCTCCTGGATTTGAACACTGAGCCGCTTGTGAGACTTTCCAGGGATGACTGCCGGGTGTTCTCCGAAATATACCTGCCGGAGATCCTGTTCGATCATTATGTGATCTCCGTGCCGGTATTGAAAGCCCACACCCTGGCGCGTCTCACGGGGGCGCTGAAGAACATGATGGGGGCGGCGCCGCCAGAGTATTACGGGGGTCATGGGGGAGGTTGGAAAAAGGCGTTTTTCCACAGCAACATGCAGGAGTCCATTATCGAGCTGAATCGATACAGAATGGCGGATCTGTCCATCGTGGACGGATCGGTGGGACTGGCGCAGTCTCACCTGGGTGGCCCCACTTGTGACCCGCCTGTGAACAAAATATTCGGAGGGTATGACGCGGTGCGAGTGGACCAGGCGTGTGCCGAGTTTCTGGGGCTGCGGAGAGAAAAGATTGCCCATATCCGGGAGAGCTACTCCCTTTCCTGGAATTGACGTGTCTCATTGGGGGCGATGACCAAAGTAAGAGCACAAGTTGACCGGCTCATTACTTTTGTATGAAAATGTGTTTAACTAGCTGATTTGTCAGGGAATTATCTGCGAGGCAACAGCGGGTGGAGCGCTTCGCTGGGTTTCATAATAAACCATGGCCTTGTTGGAACCGCACAAGATGAAATCGTGTCCGTTCCGGAGAGAAAACACACAAATTGCCCCCTGTCTCAAAGGACGTGAGACCGAAATGTCGCTGAAGGTGTCGCGTATCCCGTCATGTGAAACCCGGGATGAAACCCGCGCTTCAGCGTCCACCCGCAATTGCCTCGCATTTTCATGCTTGGTTGTGCCCGGGTCCGCCCGGGAATGATGGTTGTATGAAAATGTGTACAACCTGTTGAATTGTTACGTTCAATTGTCGGGCGC
>CAYNCR010000176.1:0-6235 GCA_964395575.1 uncultured Desulfohalobiaceae bacterium | reverse complement strand
CGTATCCCATCATGGGAAACCCGGGATGAAACCCGGGCTTCAGCCTCCACCCGCCTTCGCCTCGCGACATTTTCATGCTTGGTTGTGCCCGGGTCTGCCGGAAATGAGGGTTGTATGCTTGGTTGGGTCCGGGGCATTGTCATCTGCGGGGGAGCGGGGCGGAAAAGGACGGAATATGAGCGAGGACACGATCCAAAATCTGCAGAACGTGCAGCTCTTTCAGGGCCTCAGCGAGGAGCAGCTCCGCGGTCTGGAGTCCATGGGGCAGCGCATCAGCCATCCTTCGGGCGGGGCGATCTTCTCCCAGGACGATGCCGCGCGGGGGTTCTACGTCATCCTCTCCGGCAGGGTGAAGGTCTACAAGCTCTCTCCCGAGGGGCGAGAGCAGATCCTGCATCTCTTCGGACCGGGCGAGCCCATCGGCGAAGTCCCGGTCTTCGCGGGTGAGACCTTTCCGGCCCACGCGGAAACCATGGAACCCTCCGAGCTCTGGTTCCTTCCCCGCGAATCCCTGCGCGAGCTTTTTGCGCGCGATCCCTCCCTGGCCCTGAACATGCTGGCCATCCTCTCCAAGAGGCTGCGCCGCTTTACCGACCTTATCGAGGACCTCTCCCTCAAGGAGATCCCCGCCAGACTCGCGGCCTATCTGATGCACCTCCAGGACGCACAGGGCGGGTACTCGGACATTTCCCTGGATGTCTCCAAGGGAGTCCTGGCCAAGATCCTGGGCACGAGCCAGGAGACCCTTTCCCGCGTCCTGAGGCGCATGGCCGAGGCCGGGATCCTGGAGGTGGAACAGAAGCGGATCAGCATCAAGGACGACGGAATGCTGGAGGACCTGGCCGAGGGGTACACCAGCCTCCGCTGAAACGGCAACTGAGGCCCGACATTCCCTCCAACCGCCAACAGGCGAGAGGTCCATGCTGGAGCAAAGTTTCTGCCATCTCACCGGTGTCGGTCCCAAGACGGAGCATCGGCTTTGGGCCGCGGGATACGCTCACTGGCGGGATCTGTTGCATGAGCTGCGTTCCGGGGGGAAGCCCTTCCGCTGCGGCAACCGCACCCGCTCCGAGCTCGAGGAATCGATGGAACGCCTCCAGCGGGGCGACAGCGCGTATTTCGCGCAGCGGCTGCCCCAGGGGGAGATGTGGCGCCTTTTTCCCGCCTTCCGCGGCCGGGTGGCGTACGTGGACATCGAGACCACGGGGCTGGGGAAGGGGCTGGACCATATCACCAGCATCGCCCTGTACGACGGCCAAAGGGTCGCGACCTACGTCCACGGCATCAATCTGGAGCAATTCGAGGATGATATCGGGGCATACAGGATCGTGGCCACCTTCAACGGGAGCCTTTTCGATCTGCCTTTTTTGCGGCGTCAGCTGCTTCCGAATCTGCCCCTGGCCCACATTGACGTCCGCTTCCTGCTCAAGGGTCTGGGGGTGAAAGGCGGTCTCAAGCGCTGCGAGGACCGCTTCGGCCTGGGCCGCAGCGATCTGGGCGGGGTGGACGGCTATGCCGCGGTCCTGCTCTGGCGGACCTTCGAGGCCACGGGGCGGCGGGAGGTTCTGGAGACGCTTTTGGCCTACAATGTCCAGGACGTGCTCAGCCTGGAAGTGCTGCTGCATCTGGCCTACAACATGAAGCTGGAGCAGATGGGGTCGCGGAAGGCCGGTCTGGAGGTTCCTCCGCTTTCGGACAACCCCTTCCGGGCGGACTCGAGTGTGCTCCGAGAGCTGGGATTCGGGGAGTGATCAGGGCTGTTCGCCCTTGGCGCAGCTGTCGATGATGCGGCTCAAGCAGGCCCTGGCAGGTCCGTACTGCATCGTGGCGATATCCTCTTCTGGGGATTCCTCAGCCCTCGGCTTCCAGTAGTGGACCTCGATCCTGCGGTGGGCCGAGTCGAACCACTTGCCCTCGGCCTGGTATCCCTTTTTCAGCCCCCAGTTGTGGCGGGAGCGGGTGAGCACCTCCCTCCCTTCGCGGGGCAGAATGAGCTCCGACGGTATCCAGCCTGTGTCAGGCATAGTCTCTCCTTGGGGTGTTGCGTTCAAATGACTTCATTGGCTCGCTTCCGGAAAAATGTCAAGCTCGGATTTCTCGGGGCATTTCAGGCTGTTCGAGAAAAAACGCGTTCTGCGATGGAGAAAGCAAACAGCCAAGTGGCGAAGGAGATGGAGAAACCCGGCACTCATTCCTGAAATGCGTGCCGGATTGGCATCTTGGCGGTTCATTCAGGATTGGGTCCATTCAACGCTTTGAGCTGCTGCTTGAAGGCGGAATACGCTCGAGCCAAAGGGGAGTGGCATGCTTTTTCCCGTGGTCGGGGAGTTCCATCGCAAATACGTGCCCTGGGTCACTCTTGTCCTTATTATCGTCAATCTGGCGCTATTCTTTACCCTTCAGGCGGACGAGGCACGGTACCGGCGCGAGGCGATGCAATTCTATCTCGAATCCGGTCTGGCGGAAATCGAGTACGCCTACTACAGGCAGTTCCAGGGTGAGGAGTCCGTGGAGAGCGCCCTTGAGCGGGTGAAGGACTCTCCGGAGGAAAGCATCGCCCCGGCGAAAGTGCACGAGGTGCTCGGGGACGGACGTTTTCGCCGGGCCCTGCGGGAGAGTGGGCTCATCGGCCCCGGGGATCCGGGACACGAGGAATGGGCCAGTCTTCACGAGACCTTCCGCGAAAAACGCAGCCGCATCGTCTCCCGCAGCTACGGGCTCATTCCCAGCCAGCCCCGGCCATGGAGCTGGCTCACACACATGTTCCTGCACGGCGGGCTGGGGCATCTCCTGGGCAATATGCTCTTCCTGTGGCTGGCGGGATACGTTCTGGAATCCGGTGTGGGGCACCTGCGCTTTGCGGGCATCTATCTGGGGGGAGGGATTTTGGCCGCGGTGGTCTTCTGGGCCTGCAACCGGCTTGCCCCGGTCCCGCTTGTGGGAGCCTCTGGGGCGATATCCGGCGCCATGGGGGCCATGAGCGTGATGTACGGCCTCTATCGGATCAAGGTGTTCCTCAATCTGGGATTCTTCTTCCACTACGTGAGCCTTCCGGCCCTGGCCCTTTTGCCGGTGTGGCTGGGCAAGGAGGGATACCACCTCCTCCGCTCGCCGGAGAGCAGCGTGGCCTTCACCGCCCATATAGGCGGCTTGCTCGGCGGGGCCTTGCTCGGATGGATCAACAGGCGCTATCTGGGCTTCGATCCCGCCCTGCTCTTCGAAAGGGAGCCGGACAGAGTGGGGCCGGAGCTGGAGAAGGCCATGGCCGCGGTTCGGGATCTGGATTTTTCCGCGGCAAAGACTCGCCTGCGGCAGGTCCTGGAAATGGACCCGGGCAACAGCGTGGCCCTGAAGCAGCTCTTCTTTCTCCAGGCGCAGGATCCGGAGGCGAGCGATCTTTCCGGATTGGCGAACCGCGCCCTGCGGACCATGCTCGGGGAGGGCGAGCCGTATCGGGAATTGGAACGGGTGTACGCGGAGTATTGTCACCGGGAGCGGCGCATCGTGCTGGAACCCGAGCTTGCCCTCAGGCTGGCAGCTCTGTTCGAGCGGGCGGACCGGACCGACCTGGGCGAGCCGCTCCTGGTCCGGGCCATGAAGAGCTCCGTGCCCCTGCAGGACGCTCCCGGCGTCCTGTACCGCTACGGCGGCAGATTCCGGGAAAAAGGGATGGAGCGCAAGAGCCGAGCCTGTTTCCAGACCCTGCAGCAGCGCTTTCCGGACTCTATGGAGGCACGGATGGCGCAAAGCGGGGAGGGGTGAGCTCCGCCGGAAGACCCTGGATATGCTTTGGAATACGACAGCGACCTTAGGGGACCGAGTGGCGCAGGTAGTTCTCGATCCTTTCCCGCAACGGGCTCTGCGGATAGCGTGTGATGACCCCCTCCAGCACCCGCCGTGCCTTGTCCGGGTTGAGCATGCGCTCGTTGAGAATGTATCCGATGCGGAAGAGGGCCTCCACGGCCCGGCTGTGGCTGGGATGGTTGCGGTACAGGCTCTGGAAGAGCCCCATGGCCTGCTTGTGCTCACCCGCGTCATCCTGGGCCTCGGCAATCCGGAAGATGGAGTCCGCGTCCGGAAGGTAGCCCTCGTCCCGTTCCCGGCACTGCTCGAATACCCGCACGGCTTCCCGTCTTTCTCCCTGCTCCAGGAGTCCCGGAATGAGGTGGCTGCCCACACGGGTGAGTCCTTTGTCCCCTTTCATCCGCAGCAGGCGAAAATACTTGCGGCAGAGATCCGTTGAGGGCTGGCTCGACTGCTTGAACCGCCGCTCCAGGAACTCATGGGCCTCATCGTAGCGACCCTGCTGGATCAGGCTGTCCGCGTGCCGTTCATCGGACCAGCTCCCCGCCCGTTCGGTCACGGATTGGCCATCCTGGCTCATCTCCGGAGCCCGGAAGTCCTCGTAACGGACGTCATAACCGATCTCCAGGTGATACTGCAGAAGCACATATCCGATGAGATGGAAGCTGACGAACATGTAGTAGTAGTTGGCCGCTGATGCGAGAAAGGACTGCAGGAGCCAGGGCAGGTGAACGATCACGTTCTGTCCGAGCACGCCCGGGGCGATGCCGAGCAGAATGAGAAAGAAGTACATGAGCAGATAGGCCGGCCCGATGCGCCAGGCCAGGGACACGAAGACCATGGGGTTCAGGGCCCGGAGCAGGCTTCCCGTGGAGATGAGGACCATGAGCTGTGCGGGGATGAAGAGGAGGACGAAGGGGATGTAGGCAAACAGGAGCACCACTCCCAGGGAAGCGATCAGGGCGGCGCCCGCGCCCAGGAGGAAGAAGAGAAAGAACTGCTTGAAAACGGGCGAGAGATCGTGGTCCAGGATCTTGCTGCTCACTCGGGGCGGATAGAGATTCCCCCGGGCGGTGGTGATCAGGATCTCGTGGGCGTAGCGGAGCATGACGAAGTAGAGCAGAAGCTGCACTAAGGCTCCCAGGATGGGGAGGAATACCAGCAAAACGCTCGCCGCGGAGACGGCTAGCAGCAGGGTCAGGGCGTGCCGGTGGAAGGGATAGAGGAAGAAGCGGTGCAGCCGTTCCCAGAAAGGGGGTAGGAGATTGGCGGCGCCGACCCATTGCAGGCGCTGGTTGCAGCTGGGGCAGAAAGCCCTGGGCTTTTTGCCTCGTTCCCGTCCGGTGTCCTTCCATACGGCGCACTCGCTGCAGAAGGAGGACCCACAGTGCTGACAGGTCCATTCGCCCTGGCTCGAGGGATGAAAGAGGCAGGTGTCGTGCATGCATGATTCTCCGGGATGGGGGACTCGTCCCGTTGGTCGACGCTCGAAAAGCGAGTGTTAGGTTTGCATAGCAGACAAGCGCTGGCCTGTAAACATTGTGACGTTATTTTGACGGTTTGGGCAAGCTTGCCTCGGCAGCGTCTATCCCGTACAATTCCGCTGAAAGGGAACAGAGACCCCCTGAAGGGCAAGACGGATGCAATTTTTCAGGCAGGAGAAGGATTGATGCATGTTGTCTGTTTGAAGGGAAGCCCCAGGACCGAGGGCAACAGCTCCGCTTTGGCTGATGCTTTGTGCGCAAGGGCCAGGGAAAAGGGGGCGGACGTGCGCTCCTGGAACCTCAATGAGCTGAGCTACCGGGGATGTCAGGCCTGCTATCTGTGCAAGACCGAGCTGGAGACCTGTGCCCTCAGGGACGATCTCACCCCTGTGCTGGACGCTGTTCGGGCCTGCGACACCCTGGTGCTGGCCACTCCGGTGTACTTCGGAGATGTCTCCGCTCAGACCAAGGCCTTTATCGACCGAACCTTTTCCTTTCTCAAGCCCAACTTCCAGAGCGAGGATCAGCCGGGCAGGCTGGAACCGGGCAAACGCCTCATCTTCATTCAGGCCCAGGCCAATCCGGACCGCAATGAGTTCGGGGACATCTACCCCCGCTACTCCACATTCCTCATGTGGGAGGGATTCCGCGAGTCCGAGATCCTCAGGGCCTGCGGCTATCAGGGGCCCGGAGAGGCCGCAAGGGATCCCGAGCTCCTGGAGCATGTGGAGGAGCTGGCGGACAAGGTGCTTGCACCTTAGCTTCTCCGAACGTTCTATGTAGAAATGGGAGAGGAATGCATTTTTTTTATATGAAAATACTTTTAAATTACTGATTTATTTGGGAATTTCCGCGAGGCGAAGGCGGGTGGAGCGCTTCGCTGGGTTTCATAATACACCTTGGCCTTGTTGGTACCGCTTGAGGTGGAATTGATTCCCTCCAGTCAT
>CAYNCR010000175.1:0-6308 GCA_964395575.1 uncultured Desulfohalobiaceae bacterium | reverse complement strand
CCGGCCAGGGCCATGCCCTCGATGACCTGATGGGGGTCGCTTTCCACCAGCACGCGGTCCTTGAACGCACCGGGCTCCATTTCGTCGGTGTTGGCCACCACGTATCGCGGTTCCGGATCGTCCACTGGCACACCGGACCACTTGATCCCGGCGGGGAATCCGGCCCCGCCGCGGCCGCGGAGCCCCGAATCCTTGACCGCGGTGACCAGATCATCGGGAGAGCCTCCCCGAAGCGCTTCGGCCAGGGGCCCGTATCCGCCGCTCGTCAGGTATTCCTCCAGGGTGGCCGGCCTGTCCGGCCTGCGGTTCTGCAGCAGTATTTCCGTTTGCATTAGGCTATCTGGAGCTTGCCGGCTCCGCGGGCTTCTGACGGTACTCTTCCAGGATGCGATCCACGACTGACGGGGTCAATTGTCCGTAGAACCGGCCATTGATCAGCATGGAGGGCGCGTTGTGGCAGTCCCCGATACAGGAGACCGGCAGCAGGGTGAACATTCCGTCCGTCGTGGTCTGGCCCAGCTCCACATCCAGGCGCCTCCGGAGATGGTCGAAGACGGCGTTCTCCTGGTGCATCCAGCAGACCACGCCGTCGCAGACGTGGATCACGTATCTGCCCACGGGTTCGCGGTAGATGAAGTCGTAGAAGGTGGCCAGCTCCTCCAGCTCCAGAGGGGTCAATCCGAGGGTGCGGGCCCCACGCTCCAGGGCCTCGTCGCTGAGATAGCCGTAGCGCCGCTGCAGGGTGAGCATCAGGTCCACGGCCTTCTCCCGCGGAGTCTCGGCACTTTGCACCAGCGCGTCCAGGTAGGCATCGAGATCGTTGGTCTGCATGGAACCGTTCCCTATCTGTCGATGTCTGCCAGCATGAAGTCCACTGAGCCCAGGATGGCCGCGAAATCGGCGATGCTTTGCCCCAGGCTCATCAGGTGCAGCGCCTGCAGGTTGGCGTATCCGGGCGAGCGCACGTGCAGGCGGTAGGCCGATGTGGAGCCGTCGCTGACCAGATAGTAGCCCTGTTCCCCGCGCGGGGACTCGGTCGCGGCGTAGGCCTCGCCCCGCGGCAGTGTCGGGCCCCGGGTTACGTTGACGAAGTGGTGGATCAGGCTTTCGATGTCTTGCAGGGTGTCCGACTTGTCCGGGATGCAGTAGCGGGAGTCCGGGCTGACGTGGCGGCCCTGCGGCATCCTCTCCGCCGCCTGCCGGATGATGCGCAGGCTCTGGCGCATCTCCTCCATGCGCACCCGGTAGCGGGCCATGCAGTCCCCGTCCGTGTCTGTGGGGACCTCGAAGTCGAAATCGGGGTAGGCGGAGTAGGGGATCTTTTTGCGCAGGTCCCAATCCACACCGCAGGCGCGCAGATTGGGCCCGGTCACGCCCCAGTCCACCGCCTGCTCCCTGGAGATGCGGCCAACGCCCCGGACCCTGGCCCGGAACACGGGGTTCTCCTCGATCATTTTTTCGTATTCCCGGAGACGTCCTTGGAACACCCTGGTGAACTCGTCCACCCGCTCCTTCCAGCCCCGGGGCAGGTCCATGGCTGTCCCGCCGATGCGGAACCAGGAGGGATGGAGGCGGCCGCCGGTGATGTGCTCCACGATGTCCATGATCATCTCCCGTTCCCGGAAGACATAGAAAATGGGGCTCATCATCCCGATGTCCTGCAGAAAGGTGCCCAGAAAGACCAGATGGTTGCTCAGGCGGAAGAGCTCTGTGAGCAGGACGCGGATGTACTGGGCCCGCTCGGGAACGGCGAGCCCGGCCAGGGTTTCCACTGCGGTCACGTAGGAGAGATTGTTGGCAATCCCGCTCAGGTAGTCCACCCGGTCGGTGTAGGGGATGAACTGGTGCCAGGACTGGTGCTCCCCGATTTTCTCCACCCCTCGGTGGTGGAACCCGATATCCTGTCCGAGTCCCGCGATCTCCTCGCCGTCGAGATCGAGCACGATGCGCATCAGCCCGTGGGTGCTCAAGTGGTGCGGCCCGAAATTGAGCAGGAAGTTCTGCTCCCCGGTGCGGTCCCGCACCACAACGCCCGCGTCGAAGGGCTGGTACTTCCGGGCATGGGCCTGCTCGTAGGGCGGCAGCGAGGTGCCCCGTCGGGGATAGCTCTTGAGCAGGGGATGACCCGGCCAGTCCGGCGGCATCAACAGTCGGCGCAGATCGGGATGGCCCCGGAAGCGGAGCCCGAACATGTCGAAGACCTCCCGCTCGTACCAGCCCGCGGAAGGCCAGAGAGAGGTTATGCTGGGCGGGGCCTCGTCGGTGCTGTCCAGGGGCGCCTTGATCCGGAGCCGCCCTGCCGCCCCGAAGGAGAGCAGGGTATAGACGAGATGGAAGTCCGGATATCCTTGGGGGTGGCTGCGTTCCGATTCGTCGATCGCGGTGAGGTCCTCCAGGCGCTCGTACGCGGGGCTTCCCTCGTGCTTGAGAAAGGCGAGCACCTCGGGCACGGAGGACGGAGCGACCCGGCAGGTGGGCATGTCCGTGACGGGCTCCTCCCAGGCGACGGTCTCCCCGAAGCGGCTCCGCAGGGCTGCGGCGACGCCTTTTTCGGTTTCCCCCGGTTCGATGCGCGGCGCCGGCGGGGTCCACATGACCCTGGAGCGGTTATGGTGCAGCTCCGGCGGCGTGACGGAGCTGCCGCGCACGGTCGTGCCGTTGTACCCGGGGCCGCGGGGATCCCGGGCCTTGCTTTCGCCGTCGCGCAGCAGGGGGCCGTCGCTGCCCTGGCTTCCGCCCCGCAGATGCAGGATGGGACGGCTCGGCCGCTCCCGGGAGGCGATCTTGTCCTGGAGCTGGGTCAGCCCCTGCAGCAGGGCCTCGGGCCGGGGTGGGCATCCGGGGACGTACACGTCCACGGGGAGGATCTGATCCACTCCCTGCACAACGCTGTACACGTCGTACATTCCCCCTGTATTGGCGCAGGAGCCCATGGAGAGAACCCATTTGGGAGAGCCCATCTGCTCGAAAAGCCTCAGAATGACCGGGGCCACCTTCTTGAACACGGTGCCGGAAACCACGAGCAGGTCGGCCTGGCGGGGCGTGCCCCGTAAGACCTCGGCCCCGAAGCGGGCGATGTCGTAGCGCGAGGTGAAGGCCGCGGCCTGCTCCACAAAGCAGCAGGAGAGGCCGAAGAAAAGGGGCCAGAGGCTCATCTTGCGGGCCCAGTTCACAATCCGATCCGCCCCGCCGAGCAGCGGATCGGAGGCGGAGCTCACTCTCTCCGTGAAGCGGACCATTCCAGCCCTCCTTTGCCCCAGGCGTAGAAAAGACTCGCCAGCAGCACGAGGATGAAGACCGTTATCTGGAGCCACCGCGCCAGGCTGAGCTCGTCAAAGGACAGGGCCCAGGTCACGATGAAGACCGTTTCCAGGTCGAAGATCAGGAAGTCCAGGGCCACCAGGGAGAACGGGGCTGGGTGCCGGAAGCGGCCCGGGTCGGTAGGAATTATGCCGCACTCGTAGGGTGCCGTTTCTGTATTCTTCGTGCGCGGATTGAGCCAGACGGTGAGTAGCAGCACCACGGCGATGAGCGCGAGCACCAGGGCAGCGAAGAGGCCAAGGCTGAACAGGCCGGGTTCCCAGGGGGAAAATGCTTGGGGAATAGACGGACCCAACTGTTTCATAGTCGGCGAATTCGCTCCAGGATGATCCATGCCTGCGACCGCCACCTTTCGATCGAGGTTGGCCGCTCCGTTTCCGGTTGTAATAGGGGGCAATCACCTCTTTCCCCGAACGGATGGCAGCGGGATGCTGCCGCGGACGCCGATTGACAAGTGCGCTCAAGGAAGCCGTCAATAACCCTTGGTCTGGCTTGGCACGAACACGAATCTGTCATTCTCTATGCAGAATATCACGTGAGCAGAACCGCGACAAGACAGATAGATACAGAGCGGCAAGACTGGCGCTTCCGGCAAGGTGGAAAGCTGGATCACCTGTCACCGGAGCCAAAAGAGCAACAACTGGATCGTCATGCCGAAGCACGAGGAAGAAAGGGGGGCGAGATTTGGATCGCTCACATGGCGCCATCTTCGTGGAATTGCTCCGGAGCCCGAAAAGTGAGCGGATTCAGCATGATTTGACGAGATAAATTGAAAGGAATCTTGACTGGAGCCTTATCACTCTGTCTTCAGCTTTGTATCCTGTTCCTGATTTGGAGCATCCTCTCCGCGTAAACAATGCGGCCATCTTCCCAGAAAACAGTGTACTGGCCCAATCGGCGCTTTTTTTCCAAAGCTTCAGCCACAGCCTCGCGCAATGCCTGAAGGGCCTTTTCCTCGGATTGATTCCCCTGCATCATTTCCCCGCCATGGCAAGTAGCCAGTTCATCATTTGTGGATAGGGCACCTGACGCGATTTATCGTGTTGAATAAATACGAGCTCGGGGGTAAACTCCGCTATTGAGCAAACATACAGTTTTGTCCACTTCTGTTGCGTATATATGAAAAAAATTGCGAAGACTTCGAAAAAAGCGGCGCTCGATGTCCTCTTCTGGAATGGCGTGGCCTCCATGGGCTCTGCGTTCGGCAACACGCTGCTTGGCGATTTGTGGATCAGGCAAGGCTCAATAAATGAGATCCACAATGGCACAAAGCAAGAAACCACGTGAAGGCCTGCCTCAGGCTTGATCCTGACTCAATGCCCATTTCCAGGCCGGAACAACATGTATAAGCCCTGAATTGGTCTCCAGACGTTTTTCAGTATTGAAAGTCACTATGCTGGCTTCAGCCACACCGCATTCCTCCATGGCCTCGGTCAGGCCGCTTATTTCCCGCTCAGCGGTCTTTTTATCCTGCATTGATCCTGCAGACTGGATCAAACTGATCTTCCCGGAATGATCAAGGGTGTAAAAGTCCACCTCTCTTCCGCTTTCCGTGCGGTAATATTCAATCCAGCCGGTTCTGCGGCGAAGCTCCATGAACACGAAGTTCTCCAGAAGATGGCCCCAGTCCGGGGTGGTGCTCCTGGAGCAGGCACGGATTATGCCGGTGTCTACGGCATAGACCTTCCTGGGGTTGACCATTCTGGAGCGTTCTGAATTGGAATGAATGCAGACAGGGAAAAAAAGGTAGGCATCGGCAAGCTCGTCAAAGAACTGGTGCAGGGTGTTTTTTCCACAGGGGATTCCTTGAGATTTCAGATCATTGTGGAATTTCTGCACACTGAACAGCCCGGCGGGGGAATTCAACAGGTGCCTTATCATATAGCGCAAGGCAGTGACATTGGAGATCCCGTGACGCTCTACCAAGTCACGCAGGACCACCACATCCAGATATTCCTGCAGGACCTGGATGCGATGATGGCGCTGGAGATTCTGTACTTCCGGAAAACCACCCACGTCCAAGTAGGCCGAAAGACGATTTTCCAGAACAGCTCGGCGCTTGGAGCCCGGATGCTTGTCCAGTCCGCTGTCAATGCCGGCATGTTCGAGGAATTCGGAAAAGCTGAAGGGAAAGATTTCGGTGCTCAGGGATCTGCCCCTTAAGCTGGTTGCTATCTCGGAGCTCAAGAGCCTGGAAGAGGAACCGGTCAGGCATATATGGGCATTTTCGGAATCCAGAAGTCTCCGGACAAAACGCTCCCAACCCGGAACATTCTGGATTTCATCAAAGAAATACACGCACTGACGATCCTTTAAATGCGGATAGCGGCGATAGAAAGTATCAGGTATCTGTTGCAGGTCGGATGCGGCCATGGGCATCAGGCGCTCATCTTCAAAATTGAGATAGAGCAGGGCCTCTCCTGGAAAGCCCTCATGAAGCAGCTCGCGCATGACCTGGTACAGAAACCATGTTTTCCCCGATCTGCGCATCCCGATGACGGTATCCACCTTGTTCGGGATCCAGGGAAGCCTTGCCCGCCGCCGGGTCATGTCCGGCAGCTCTCGCTCGTGAAAATCGGCGATCAATTGGTCTATTATTGTGTCCATCAGAAAAATTTATCTTTATACTGAAGACATGTAAATAGAAATTTGTCTTCAGCTGAAAGACAAATTGAATATGCACAGACCACAGGTTGAGACCTTCTGCTTCAGATCAAAATAAGCTATTGATATAACAGTGAAATGTTCCTGATAAGATATGATTGACTTGAGTACAATTACGAGCAATCGGGTCAAAAGGGAAGAGATGGCAGGGAAGGTGGGACGGAGTAACCCACAAGAGAAAGCCCCCGGTGGAAAGACCACCGGGGGCTTCTATGGCGTCCCCAAGGGGATTTGAACCCCTGTCGCCGGCGTGAAAGGCCCAAAATTTGGCCACATCTCCCTACCGCTACCTACATTTGCGGCATACAAAGCCCTCCACATAC
>CAYNCR010000174.1:0-6315 GCA_964395575.1 uncultured Desulfohalobiaceae bacterium | reverse complement strand
ATCTGCAGCTATTGGCCAGGTTCCACGATCTGGGCAAAGTGGGCATATCCGACAGGATCCTCTTTAAGCAAAGCACACTTACCGACGAGGAGTTCGAAGAGATGAAGTGGCATTGCGAGATAGGATGCCGCATCGCTTTGTCCACATCGGATTTGGCCCCTATTGCCGGCTATATCCTCAAACATCACGAGCGATGGGACGGCCTCGGGTATCCTCAAGGATTGGCTGGAGAGGAGATCCCTTTTGAGTGCCGAATCCTCGCCATTGTGGACGCCTACGACGCCATGATCAATGAACGCCCCTATAGCGGGGCTAAGCCCCAGAGTGAGGTGATAAATGAGCTGAGGCAATGTTCTGGATTTCAATTCGATCCGCAATTGGTTGATCAGTTCCTGTCCCTTTTGAAAAGCGCCACAAAAGCATGTTCAAACCTGGCAGGCGAGTCCTGCGGTGGAGCTCATGATTGTTGAACGTCTTTCACTCCTCCCTTTCAAAAAAAATCATCATCGCTCGAACCTGTCTCTAAGCTCCCAAATTCTTTTATGGTTTCACAGTACATAGTAACTCCGAAACCTCTTAGAATTTGTTTTGTCCTAGTGTCCGATAAAAAAAGAGAGCGTTTGCGGCAAACCTGTATAGAAGCCCAATTTGCTGACGGCTATACTGAACACATGGCCAGGATCATGGTTGCAATGAAATAGAATCATCTTTCACAAGCACATGATTCAAGTTTATTGATGTGGAATTGGCAGATCCGATTTGTCAAGCGATAAACTGTTTCCTTGGAGGTTGATTGAAGAAATTTAAATACTACTTACGGATTCTTATGTTTTCTATAAATCTTTCGACGTATCCATGAGGAAAGGAATTCAATACCGTAACGATAATGATTCCTGTCCTTGTTGTACAATCCCCAGGTTATAACACCGGAATATCTATCTTTTATTGCGTTTTGAGAGTCTTGTATTACGGATATTTCAATAAAATAATATTTACCCAATGGATTCTTCGTAGTAATACACATGCCTTTGTCACTTATATCGTATACCTGACCCATGCAACGGTTCGTATACTCCTCCTGTTCGGTTTTGTCTTGAAATGCGGGAGTGGTATGCTCTACACTGATGCTGATTTCATTGCCCACTATGGTTCTTGGCGTTAGCCGCCGGTCAGCTTGAGGGAATTGTGCCATAAAGCCCTCCCTTGAAGGGGGCTGCCCCTTCCTTTAGGGAATGAACATCTTGCCTTGTCCTGGAGCAAGGACCTCGAGCATATCCCGAGATGTCGCGGGGATAAAGGGCGGACGCTGAAAAAATGTGGGTGGAGAGTGCGCTGGGAATGGATTGAATGGGACTATAAGCTCTATATTTATTTTATTCGATATTCCGGAGAAGTCAAGCTTATTGAAATCCTGCCCCTGGACAACTTGCTGGGGATCAATCGAAAGAGGCGAATCGCGTGAGAAGGCCTCCGTTCTCGCGTGGAGAGCAGTTGGTGGAGATTTGGGGCATTGCCGTGGATGGAGGTGGTATCTTACAATGGGTCACTGAAGCGTAGGTGGAATAAGAGGGATATATGCTCATCTCCCCCGGAGGAAGGAAGGCCCTCCTCGTCGGTTGAGCCGGGAGGAGGGCCACACCGTTTGCAGCGATCGGTCGCCGTAACCCAAATGCGGAATCGAGGCGATGAAAAGAATAGCGATTCGACCGAGGATGTGCTATGCCTTCCTTCCGTTGTAGCGCACGGAAATGATTTCGTATTCCACCTGCCCCCGCGGTGCGTTCACAGTAGCCTCGTCTCCCTCCTCCTTTCCGAGCAGGGCCTGGGCCATGGGTGAGTGGACCGATATGCTCCCGTTTTTGTAATCCGCCTCGTCGGCTCCGAGCAGGGTGAACTTCTTGGTCTCCTCCGTCTCAAGGTCCCTGATTTCCACTGTTGCTCCAAAGGCCACGGTGTCCCCGCTCATGGAGTTGATGTCGATGACGTTGCAGCGGGGCAGCCGCGATTCCAGGTCACGGATTCGGGCCTCTAGCATGCCCTGTCGCTCCTTGGCCGCCTCGTAGCCGGCGTTTTCCCGAATATCGCCCTCCTCCCGAGCGTCCTTGATGGCCTGAATCACCTCGGGGCGTTCCTTTTTGAGCTCTTCCAGCTCCTTCTTGAGCTTGTTGAATCCTTCTACTGAAATGGGATTGCTTTGCATATGTCCTGCTCCTTATGCGGTATTGATCGTTCCCTATTGTCCCCGCGACCCCATCGGGGCGGCTGAAGATGCGGGCTAACTTATACTGACTGCCCAGCTGATTGCAACCCCTTGGCAACGGTTTGAGTTTGCGCAGCCCCGCGTTCGCCGTGGAATTCGTCGCACAGACGGAGCAGATGGGGATCGGCTCATCATTTACATTCCGTCATACCCTTGGGCCAAGAGCGGGAGCGAGGTAGACACCCGTGCACCAAAGGGATATTATTCAAAGAATGGGCTGTGAGCTATGAATAGCTCCGGGAGAGTCCGACCCAGAAGCCCAAAGTATCGGGAAACCTCAAGAGAAAGGAGATCCCGCATGCCCAACAAAAGGTTGCATCTTGCCACCGCATTCGTGGCCGTCATTGGCCTCTTGATGCTTGTCGCCTCCGGGTGCACCTCAGTCTCTCGCGGAGTCGGCAAGGTCACAGCAAACAAGTACGCTACCCCGAGCAGCGGGACGGTCTGGGCGGTGCCCCCGCCGCAGCTGGATCCGCCGAGCCCGGAGAACAAGACAGTGTACATTTCTTTCCGCAACATCAGCGATGCCCAGTCCGTCGAGTTGGGGGACAAGCTCAGAAACGCCGCCCAGGAGCAGGGCTGGACCGTGGTCCGGGACCCGCAGAAGGCCCACTATCGCTTGCGCGCATCCCTGCGCTACTTCGGGGAGGTTAAGCCCGATTCAGGCGGCAAGCAGGTGGCCAACAACATGGGCCTGATCACCGGAGCCGCTGTGGGCGTCGGCACCGGCGCTGCGGTCGCCGAGGCCACGGGCAGCGGAGCCGCCGGTGTTGCCAGCGGTGTCGGAGCCGGCGGACTGGCGGGCCAGGGAATCGCTAACGCCTCCAGGCCCAGGGAATGGGCCATGATCATCGACTTTGTCCTTGAGGAGTACCGCTCCGAGAAGGTGGAATTCAAGGTCACCCGAGAGAGCGGTTCGCAGGCGAGCACCGGATCCGGAACGGGCAGCAGCCGCATGTCTGCCTCCGGGGAGACGAGTGAGGGATCCACCCGTTCTGGCACCATCACCAAGACCAGCCACTATTTCCCCCACGGTGTGCGCCTCTCCGCCTGGGCCAATCAGATGAACATGCGCAAGAAGGAGGCCCTGCCCCTAATCCGTGAGAGTGTCCAGAAGGTGATCGACGAGATGCTGCCGCAATAAGGAGGGGAATGCCTGGAAAGGCTTTCTCGTCCGGTATCCCCTCTGCGGTGCGGTGCGGATCTGGCTCCGGGCTCCGCGCCGCAGATGCCTTTTTGGGGATGCATCACGTGCGGCGAGCCCTGCAGCCCGGGGCGCTCGCCGAGCATGTCCCGGGGCAGAGCGGTGAATGCGGAGAGGAGATATATTCTGAAGGACAGCGCCTCGGTAGGGATGTTGCGCTCGGACGCTTCCACAGTCCCTGCGAATTCGGGGGCTTTGCGCAATACGCGATCGGGTCCGCCTGTTTTCGGGGCGTGTTCCTGTGCGATGCGTACGGGATCCCTTTCTCACGATCCAGCCGGCGGAAGGTGGCGCACCAGATCGATCACACCGAAATTTTCCAGCGTGATCCAGACCACGAACAAGCCGTACAGCGAGAGCAGGACCCAGCATTCCCCGCGGCTCAAGAGCATCTTGGTGCGCATCATGAGAAACAGAACGAAGGTGGCGAGTATCAGGGTGGCCAGCAGCGGGACCGCGACGGAGAAGTTGATCTGAGCCGACCCGGCGATCAATACACCGATCGGGATGCAACAGAGGAGGTCGAAGACGTTGCTGCCCAGGACATTGGCGGTGCTTGTGAGGCCGCGTCCCTGCCGGGCTGCTCGAACCGAGACAAAGGCATCCGGGATGGAGGTGCCTGCCGCCACGATGGTGACTCCCCACAGAAATCCCGGTGTATGCAAGAGATCCCCGAAACGGACCGCCGCCCGGACAAGCCCCTCGACACCGATGAGGATCGCTGTCAGGGCAATCCCGAGCCGCAGCCACTGAACCCAGGGTCTGATCCTGGTCCGCTCTTCATCCGGTTCATGGTCGATGGTGTCCTGGTACTGCATGAACACGTACACGGCGTACAGGGCAAGCGGGAGCAGGGCCAGCCCACGCCCAAGCTCTCCGCGGATCGCTCCATCGGCGGAGCTCAGCGGATTGTAGATCGCGGCAAGGGAAAATGTCAGGAGCAGGACCGCCAGGGCGATCAGGTAGAACTGGCCCTCTTTGTACACGAGATCGCGGTTGGTGGTCAGCTGGTGTTTTTGGGTCAGGCCCGATAATCCGGGGATGACCAGTATGTTGAACAGGGCCGATCCGACGATTGCCGCTACTCCGAGCTCGAATTCCCCGTGTACGAGGGTCGACAGGACCACGGTGGAGAGCTCGGGAAAGCTCGAGCCGACAGCCACAATGATGGCCCCCTGCACGATATCCGGCAGACCGTAGTGGGTGGACAGGCTGTTGCTGGCGGATTCGAGCAGGCCGCTGCCTTTCCAGACAAGAAGGGTTCCCGCCGCTGCGACAAGGCTCCATACCAACAGCTGCAGAACGAGCATCGCCTTTCTCGTGCCGTGTTTGGGTGTTGATCCCTTGCGGGGAGTGTTCGTTCCTGCGCACAGCGCTCTGGCTCACGGGATGAAGGGGTTCGGCCCGGAAAACGGCGCACTTTGTCCGTCTGTCTTAGCAGGCGGTGGAGCAGAGGGCAAAGGGCCCTATTCCGGTCTTCGCGTTTTGCTCGAGCGGAGCATATGGGAAGAGGCACGTGTTGTGCAAAACGTTTCACCCAAGCATGTCCGGGAGCTCTCGCACGAAACTCTCGATTTGGTCCCTGACGCGTCGATAGGGCGTCAGGGCGCTCGCCTCGTCAGCTGCATCCCGGGCCAGGGTGGCCGGATCTTCAAAAGCACGGTGCAGCTGAATTGTTTTTCCTGGAAAGAAGGGACAGCTCTCCCTGGCCCGATCGCAAAGGGTGACAACAGCCTGGAATTCCAGCGTGGACAGATCATCCAGGGTCTTCGAGCCTTGTTCGGATATGTCCACTCCCGCCTCGCGCATGACCTGCACCGCTCTTTGGTCCAGACCGTGTGCGACCACTCCGGCTGAATAGGGGTGGATAATGCCGTCCAACAAGTGACGCGCCCAGCCCTCAGCCATCTGGCTGCGACAGGCGTTTCCGGTGCACAGGAAAAGGACTTTCTTGATTGTCATGGGCCATGGCCTCGTTTGTAGGTTTGGGGTAACCCTTCACGGGGCATTTTTTCACTTGAAAACCTCCGGTTCCGGATTTTCTAACGTCCGGCACTCACTTTCCCAGAAGCATAGAGAATTTGGGCAAGCGTGAAGAAAGTGAGTGCCGGACGAAGAAAATCGACGGAACCTCCGCTGGGTAAGTGCAAAAATACCCCGTGAAGGGTTACGGTTTGGGCACCAGGAAGCGCTGCGTGAGAAGGAAGTCGCAGCGCGCAGTGATGCCCGAGGTGTTTGAAAGGCATTTTCCCTGTATCAGGCACATAATACAAGGACCCGCCGGTTTCCGTGAGGAACAGGCGGGTCCTTTGTGGAGGCCAATGCAGGAGCCTATTTCAGGTCGGACTTTTGGAGCAGCTCACGGTTCTTCCATTCCTCGCGCTCCTGTTCCCGCATCTTTTCGGGCATAGGGATCAAACCCTGCCGCTTGAGATAGCCGCGGCTGCCGATCATTTTCTCGCTGAGGAAAAGGTCGACATACTCCCGCATGCCGGACACCTTATCCAGATGATCCAGCTTGACGTAGAAGAAGAGGCTGCGGGACACGGGATATTCCCCAGTGGAGATGGTGTCCTCGGTGGGCTCTACCCTGTCGATGGTCACGGGCTGGATCTTGTCCCGGTTGTTGTCCAGGAAGCTGTACCCGAAGATGCCCATGGCATTCTTGTTCTTGTTTAGCCGCTGCACGATGAGGTTGTCGTTCTCTCCGGAGGGGACATAGGACCCATCCTGACGGACTTCGCTGTATTCACCGTCATAGCCGGGCATCTTTTCCGTGGACGCCTCCATGACCATCTCCTCGAAGGCGTCCCTGGTCCCAGAGGTGGTGGGCGGGCCGTAGATCAGGATC
>CAYNCR010000173.1:1834-6320 GCA_964395575.1 uncultured Desulfohalobiaceae bacterium | reverse complement strand
AGCGTCCACCCGCCTTCACCTCGCGACATTTTCATGCTTGGTTGTGCCCGGGTCGACCCGGAAATGGAGGTTGTATATTCCGCATTGGCGACAACTGAAACAAAGCACGCAAGACATTAGCGGGAATCCAGGGGATGGAGCACATTGGTGATCACTCCGAAGATCCGGATGTCGGTTTCGCTTGGTGCCTCCTCCGCCCGCGAGGACCCGGAATAGAGCCACAAGCGGCCCCTGCGGCGAAGGAGCAGTCGAAGCAGCATTTCCCCGCGCACGATGACCACCGCGAGGCTTCCGGTCCTGAGATCCGGCTCCAGGGCGCGATCCACCACCAGGATGTCCCCGGCCCGGATCCCGCCGCAGAGATCCGACTCCACCGCCGCCCGCAGGAAAAAGGTGGAGGCCGGACGGCGCACGAGCAGCTCGTTCAGATCGAGCCGCCTGTTGCGGAAGTCCTCTCCCGCGGAGGAGAAGCCAATGGTTTTTCCCTGGTGCTCGACGTCGCTCATACCCTTGAGACCGTGATTGGTGAAACCCAGACGCCGGAGGTCAGCCATCAGACGTCGGATAAAAGAGGGAATCCGTTATTCGAATCCGTGGCTCGGGACCCGTGAAGCGGAATGAGTAACGAGCAATGAGCTCTGTCCTCTGGCCCGCCTATACCTCGATGAAACCCTGAACGGGGAACGCGGAACGGGGAACGCGGAATCAGGAGAGATCCCTCCACATGCCCACAACGCGCCCGATGATCCGCACTGTTTCGATCTCGTCGCCCTGCAGATGGATGGGGGAATAGTTGGGATTGGCGCTGACCAGGACGAGGCCGTGGGGGTGCCGCTCCAGGCGCTTGACCATGATGGTGTCCTGCACGCCCACGGCGTAGACGCCCCCGGCGTAGATCTCCTTCTGGGCCTGATCGATGAGCACCGAATCCCCTTCCCGGATGAGGGGCTCCATGCTGTCTCCGGAAACCTGCATGATCACCATCTCTCCGGGATTTCCCCTCCGCCGGAGCCAGGACTCCCTGAAAGCGATCTCCTCCTCCACGTCGGAATCCACCACATAGGAGCCCCCTCCTGCGTCCAGCCTGGCCCGGACCCGGGGAACGGGACGGAACGCCTCGTCCCCCGCGACCCCGTCTCTGAGCCAGGCGGGATCGAGATCGAACATCCTGCTCAGTCTGGACACCCAGGCCTGGGGGACCGTCCCCCGCTTCTTGGCCCGGCTGACCGCCGAGCGGTTGAGACGGAGCAGGCTCGCCAGCTCCATCTGGGAGCTCACTCCCGCGGCCTGTTCCAGCCGCTGCATGAACTGCTCAAAACGACTCCGAGACATGAATCGATCCTCCCTGCTTTGTTTACATCAGTGTAAACAAAAGGATCATCATAACGCAACCCCTGCCGCCTCCTCCCTTGCTCCCGGCGGACAGGGCTTGTGCCCTTCGTTTCTCATGTGCCAGGAAATTTGCGGAGTACAGGGATGAACTCTCCCGGGAAAGGGATCAACGCGAAAGGAAGGACGGAAGATGGACGGAAACGGAGGAGCCGGGGGCAACACCAGGAAACAGGGAATCCGGGGCTCAGCGGCGCCCCTCCTCCCTGTCATCCCTGTTATCCCGAGTCTCCACCAGGACGCTGACCAGGCTCCGGCTCACTCTGTCCGGGAGATCCGGATCGCGCTCTCTGGCCCTGCGCAGATGGGCCCGTACGTAGTGGGGAAGCTCCCCTTGCCAAAGATAGCGCTTAAAGTCATCCTCGACCTGTCGTCTTGATATGCGCCAGACAGCGGCGGCGCGCCGGAACTGCTCGAACTCGCTCGTTTCCTCGGTTCGGGCGAGGGCGAAAAGGATCTCGGAATAAAGCGGCTCACGCGCGGCGTTCTCGCGCCTCTCCCACAAACGGGCTCCGATCAGGAGGCCGAGGACGGCGATCACAGCCGCGACGAATCCCGTGTCCAGGGCCATATTCCCCTCCTGTTTCCGGAAAGGCGATCAAGCGCTCCAGCGGATTGCCGAAGCGCTTTTGCGGCGGGAGGCTATCCGGAGCCGGGCAGCCGGAACAGGGCCCGGGATTGGGCCCGCAAGAGAGCCGATCGACCGTATATGGGGCAGGGACGGAATCGCGCTTCGCGTGATAAGCTTTTGGCGCCAATGCGATGGGAACGTTTCTTGCTACGGCTTCTTTTGAGCGCAACGAATCTGTAAAAGGCACGGAAAGGACATTCTACCCCTTTCCGAGGATCGAGCCAAGGCCTCTCCAGAGACCGACAAGCCAGGCGAACGGAGAAGAACCGGAATGGCGGAGATGCAAGCGACCCGAGCCGAAGAGAACAAGGAACGCCGAAAGCGCTGGGCTGCCCTGCTTTCCGTGTTCTCCAACTCCTTCCTCATCCTGTTCAAGCTCGCCGTGGGGCTGTTCATCGGGTCCATCTCGGTGATCTCCGAGGCGATCCACTCCGCTGTGGACCTTTTGGCCTCCTTTATCGCCCTCTTCGGGGTCAAGAAATCCGCCAAGCCCGCGGACGATGGTCATCCCTTCGGGCACGGCAAGCTGGAAAACCTCTCCGGAACCATTGAGGCCCTGCTCATTTTCGCAGCCGCGGGATGGATCATGTACGAGGCGGTCCAAAAGTTCCTGGAGCCGCATGTCCTGCGTCTCCCGGCCTGGGGCGCGGGGGTCATGCTCTTTTCCGCCCTGGCGAACTACCTGGTCTCACGGTATCTCTTCCGCGTGGGCTACGAGACCGAATCGATGGCCCTGCAGGCGGACGCCTGGCATCTGCGCACGGACGTGTACACCTCCCTCGGGGTGACCGTGGGGCTTTCCGCCATCTGGCTCGGCAAGGCCGTATTTCCGGACCTCGCCCTGCACTGGATCGACCCGGCGGCGGCCATCGTGGTGGCCGGACTCATCCTCCACGCGGCGTACCATCTGACCCGCGAATCCGGGCGGGACCTGCTCGACGCGAGCCTTCCCCCGGAGGAGGAGCGCACCATCCAGGAGCTCGTCTGCTCCTTCTCTCCGGACATCCGGGGCTACCACGGCCTGCGGACGCGCAAGTCCGGCTCGCAGCGCTTTGTTGAGCTGCACCTGCAGCTTGACGCGGACATGTCCGTGGAACAGTCGCATAACCTTGCCGAGGAGGTGAGCCAGGCAATCAAGGAATACTACACCGAGAGCAACGTCACCGTGCACGTGGAGCCCTGTAACGGAGACTGCACGGAAAAGTGCCTGGAGGGGTGCCTGCTCGAGGAAGGGGAGCGCAAACAGATGCGTCAGCGCTTGAAAACGGAATCCGGCGGCACACCCCGAAATGATCGCGAATCCGGCGATCAGGAGGACTGATGAGCGAATCGCAGACCGATCGGTGAGTCAGTAAGTCGGTGAATCGGTGAATCAGTGTGTCAGTGGGTCGGTGAGTCAGTGATTCAGTGCGTCAGTGCGTCAGTGTGTCAGTGTGTCAGTGTGTCGGTGAGTCGGTGTCTCACAGAGTCGTACCCGTAACCCGAAACGGGGAACCCTGAACCCGGAACGGGGAACGCAGAACGGGGAACGCTACAGAAAAATCTCCGTTTCCTTGACCTCGGGGGTTTGCTGCGCCATTTCCCGCACCCGCTTCTCGATGGGCTCCGTGTCGATAAGCATGGCCTCTTCCGGGCACAGACGGGCGCAGTTGTTGCACAGGAAACACGACTCGTCCCTGACGGGATAGGGATCGAGCCTGATCGCGCCTGCAGGGCACTCCTGTTCGCAGATCCCGCACTGGGTGCAGCGCGACTCGTTCAGGGTATAGCCCGGATGGAAGCCCTTGACCCGCTCGATGCTCATTGCCGCGGCCTCCTCCTTGAGCCATTGCGGCTGGTAGTCCAGACGCTGTTTGGAGAGCGGCTCCCATTGCCCGCTGTCCAGCTTGTGCAGCACCCGATCCGCCAGCACACGCATCTGGGTCAGATCTCCCTCCACAGGGCGATCCCCGCCCAAGGGGCTCTCCGAGCGCCACATGCTGGAGTGCTCCGCAACCACCTTGGCCGCTCCGGCAGATAAATAGCCCTTTTCCGCGAGCTTGCCGCTCATCTCCGGCAGGGCAACACCGCTCGAGACCGCTCCGAAGGTCACGAAGGGGACCGCAACACGTTGTTCGCTCGCTTCGGCCAATTGATCCAGAAAATCCAGCACCGGAGGGACGGGATGCTGCGCATACACCGGCGAGCCCACCCACAGGCAGCGCGGCCCTCCGTAGCCGAGGAAATGCTCGCGAATTTCCGCCGGGCCAATGCGAGCCAGATCAAACAGGGCCGCCGGACGCCCAGCATTCCGCAGCCTGGACTCGATCGTGCGGGCCACTTTCCGTGTCGTCCCTGCGGGGGAACAGTAGACAATGCCGTGCTCCGTTTCCGTCATGCCGCCTCCCTGTTTTCCCTCTCTTATCTGTCCTCGTGGGCCGATTTGATTGTCTCACCGACCAACCGACTGACTGACTGATACACTGA
>CAYNCR010000173.1:0-1734 GCA_964395575.1 uncultured Desulfohalobiaceae bacterium | reverse complement strand
ACGGATCCCCATGACCCAGCGTAAAACATCTCCGCAAACAGGCAAGGAGCCCGAGGCCTCCACCCGTTCCATTCTGGAGAGCATATCCGACGGCGTGTTCACGGTGGACGAATCCTGGCGCATCGCCTACTTCAATCGCGCCGCGGAACGGATTACCGGCGTCTCCATGCATGAGGCCGTGGGCCGACCCTGTTACGAGGTCTTCAGCTCCAGCATGTGCGAATCCGACTGCGCCCTGGAAAAAACCCTGTCCACCGGAGAGCCCATTATCAACAAGTCCTGTTTCATCATCGACTCCGAAGGAAACCGCATCCCCATCAGCGTTTCCACAGCCGTGCTGCAGGACGCCAACGGCGAGATCACCGGAGGGGCGGAAACATTCCGGGATCTGAGCGAGGTGGAACAGCTGAGGCGGGAGCTCCGGGGCGAACAGCATCTGGGGGACATGGTCAGCCGAAGCCCGGGCATGCGCAGGATCTTCGACGTGCTGCCCACTATCGCCCAGAGCGAGAGCTCGGTGCTGATCCAGGGCGAAACCGGAACGGGCAAGGAGCTGCTGGCCAAGGCCGTCCACTCCCTGAGTCACCGCAGTCAGGGCCCTTTTGTCGCGGTGAACTGCGGAGCCCTCCCGGCCGAGCTCCTGGAGTCGGAGCTCTTCGGCTACGTGCGGGGCGCGTTCACCGGAGCAGACCGGGACAAGCCGGGCCGCTTCGCAGCGGCGCGAGGAGGAACCCTGTTTCTGGACGAGATCGGGGAGATCGCCCCCTCGCTCCAGATCAAGCTGCTGCGCGTCCTGCAGGAGAAGGCTTTTGAGCCCCTGGGCTCCAACAAGAGCGTCTCCGCGGACGTGCGCATCATCACCGCAAGCAACAGGGATCTGGAACAGCTCGTGCGAGAGAGCTGGTTCCGGAGCGACCTCTTTTACCGAATCAATGTCATCCGGCTGGATCTCCCCCCTCTGCGCGAGCGCAAGGAGGACATCCCCCTGCTTGTGGAGCAGTTCATCCAGCGCTTCAACCAGCTGCAGAAGAAGAACATTCCCGGAATCCGCTCCGAGGCCCTCTCCCTGCTCGGCGCCCACGACTGGCCGGGCAACATCCGTGAGCTGGAAAACGTCATCGAACGGGCGATTGTCCTTTGCCCGGACGGTGAATCCATCGGAACCACCCATTTGCCGGAGGAATTCCATCCCTCGAGCGTTTCTCGCTCTGAAGGTGAAGGGGACATCCGCTTCTCCCGGCGTCAGAGTGAGGCCCAGGCCATCATGCAGGCCCTCGAGGAGGCTGGGGGCAACCGCCGCGAAGCCGCCCGGAAGCTGGGCATCCACAAAAGCACGCTCTATCGCAAGATCCGGGCCATGGGCCTGGAGCCGCCTCAGCGGGACGGCCGCTACCGGAAGGACTGAGCTCGCCCCCTCGCCCTCGCCCAGGGGCTTGCCGAACGGATTCCTTCGCGGCAGGACACCCCGCTAAACCCGGAGGAGCCCCCGTACCCGCTGCTCGACCTCGTTCAGGTCGTGCTCGTCCGGCCTCCCCCGGATATCGCCAAGACGGCCCTCCCAGGACATCTTCTGCATGCTCTCCGGGATATACTCCCCCACGACGTAGATCTCGCCCAGTATCTCGAACCCGAGATGATCGAAGAGCTGGGCCATGTACTTCACCGCTGGCACGGCCTCGTTGATCCCGGTATGGGCCCCGCCGTAGGTGCAGTAGACCACCGCCTTCTTTCCGG
>CAYNCR010000172.1:0-6346 GCA_964395575.1 uncultured Desulfohalobiaceae bacterium | reverse complement strand
GGGGGATGTTGATGGGCAGTCCCTCTTCGGTGAGGCCGGGGTCGAAACGCTGGCAATGGCCGGGGATGAGCCCAAGTCCTGTTGCGTCGTTCTCCGGGGTGGATTGGAGCAGGATCTGGCTTCCCAGACAGATGCCCAGAAGGGGCACTCCCCGCTCAACACGCTCCCGGAGAAGATCGTCCAGCCCGGTGCGCCGCAGGGTGCTCATGGCCTGTCCGGCGGCCCCCACCCCGGGAAAAATGATGCCGCGGGCCTCTCGAATGGTTTCCGCGTCCGCCGTTATCCGGCAGGGAATCTCCAGATAGTCCAGAGCCCGCTTGACGCTGGTCAGATTGCCCGCCCCGTAGTCCACGATTGCGATCATTGAAAGCCTTTCCTGGGCGCTGAGTGTCCTTTTTTGCGGAAATGGAGCTAAACCGACTCCTCCATCAACCGAAAATCCTGAACGGAGAACGGGGAAACTAGTTGATCACCACTCCGGCATACCCCACAACCGAGCTGTAGTCGCCGATGAAGTCCCCGGAATTGGCGTATTCCACGAGCTCACCTCCGGTGCATCCGAGCTTCCGGGCCAGCGCCAGGCCGACGGTCATGGGCAGCACCCCGCACATGCTGATCCTGTTCTTGGTCACCGTCTCAAAGAGGCCCTCGGGATTCAGATCCACGATTTCTCGCAGGGCGAGCTCGTCATGCTGCTTGGCCTTGTCCGCGGAAATAAAATGGCTCATGTCCGAGCTGACCAATATGGAAACAGGCTCGCTCTGAGAGCTGACGACCCCGGCGAGGGCCTCCCCCACTGCCACAAGGGTCTCCGGGTTGGTTTCGGCAACCGCCACGGGGACAATCTGTGTGGTTTCATCCAGGGCGTAGAGAAAGGGGAGAACGACTTCCAGGGAGTGTTCGCGAAGATGCGCGGACTGATCCTCCTCCAGGGCTGAATGGGCCTGCAGGACCCCGGCGGCCAGATCCTCGTCCACGGGCACAGAAGCTCCCGGCAGCTCCCAGGCCCCTGCGGACCAGACGGCGAAGGGCTTCCCCATGCCCGTATGGTTGGGGCCAAGCAGGAGAACCCGTCTGCCGGGGCGTGCCCGGGCCAGGGTCCTGCCCGCTACCCCTCCGGAAAAGGGATAGCCCGCGTGGGGCACCATTGCTGCCCTCGCCTTGGTCTGTGAGGGGGACCCACTTACCAGATACTCCCGGACTTCTCCCAGCCATTTCTCCCGGCTTCCGGGATAGAACTGTCCGGCAACAACCGGCTTCCTGTTCATAGACGCCCCTCCTGGGTTGCTTTGTCAAAACCCGCCGCTGACCCGTCCTCAGAGGGAGGAGACCATCGGGAGTCACGCGGGTTCAACCGCGAAATCATGCGGATTCAAGTATCCTAGTCAGACACTGTGGGTTCGTCAACACACGCCGCATTGCTAGCCTTTTGAGACCCCGCGAAAAACGCTTGCCAACCAAGCCCAAATGGAATTGTCTTGAATATTCACCGGATATGATTTATTTTAAACTGTGATGCGGCTGTCATCACATTCCCGTCTTGCAAGGCGGCGTCCACCGCCGCGAAAACTGCCGGATCCGAAGAACGTCTCGCAAAGCAAGTCGACGAAAATCCCCCGGCAAGCTCATTTTGCCCGGACCGGCTTCCCGCCGAGTTCCGAGGAGCAGCCCTTTGCCCGTATTCAGTGTCCCGAGGGCGCCGGTCGGACTGATGCTGTATATCCGTCTCGTGCGACGAAGGGAAGGTCGGCCCCTTGGACAGGGTCGGCCAGTCTGGAAATGCCTATCCATGTAAGGAATAGAGTATGAGTCAGCATCTGCATGCCGGTCTTGATGTCGGCTCTGGGACCTCGAAAGCGGTCATTCTTGACGAACGGGGCCAAGTCATCCGCTCCTGGTATAAAAGCTCCCAGGGAAAGCCCCTGCAGACAGCATATGAGCTTTTGGGCCTGGTTGAAGCGGAATTCCCCGGAAATCAAGTTGCCACACTGATCTGCAGCGGCACCGGGGGCAAGAACATCGCCCGCCTCCTGGAAGTTCCCTTCCTGAACGAGGTCATCGCCCACACCAAGGCCGTGGAGTCCTTCCACCCCGAGGCCCGCACCATTATCGACATCGGCGGGGAGGACGCCAAGCTCGTCCTGGTGGACCCGGACGAGCAGCAGCGCTTTTCAATCCGGGACTTCGCCCTGAACACCGTCTGCGCCGCCGGGACCGGAGCATTCCTGGAACAGCAGGCCGCGCGTCTCGGGTACAGCATCCAGCGCTTTTCCGAGCTCGCCGAGCAGGCTGAGACGGTGCCCACCATAGCCGGCCGCTGCACCGTCTTCGCCAAGTCGGACATGATCCACCTGCAGCAGAACGGCGTGGCGGATCTGGAAATCATCGCCGGCCTGTGCTTCGCCATTGTGCGCAACCTGGGCACGAATATCGCCAAGGGCAAAACCATCACCCCGCCCCTGGTCTTTCAGGGCGGCGTGGCCGCCAACCTCGGCGTGCGGCGCGCTATCCGGGAGCTTTTGCTTTCGCGCGACGAGGACATGATCATCCCGGAGCACTATGCGGTCATGGGAGCCATTGGCGCGGCCCTTGAGGGGGCCCGGAGAAATGAGCCCGTTGCCTATTCGGGACGGGCGGCCCTGGAGCCCTATCTCCGGGCCGAGGACAATCGCTCGGACAGCCTCCCCGTTCTTGGGGCGCCCCTGGAGCAAAACTCCGCACAAGAAGGAAACGCCCACACCGATGAAGAAAACGCGGACGAAGCCTTCCTGGGCATCGACGTCGGCTCAGTCAGCACCAAAATGGTCCTCTTGCGGGCCGATGACGAGGCCGTCCGCGAAGACTCCGGCAAGGAGCCAAGTGTCCTGGCCAGCACCTACCTCCCCACCTCCGGCCGCCCCCTGGAGGCCATCAAGCAGGGGCTGTCCGAGCTGAGATCCCGTTTCTCGAGCCCGCCGCGCATCGCCGCAGTGGGCACCACCGGATCCGGGCGCTACCTCAGCGCCGGCTTTGTGGGATCCGACGGCGTATACAACGAGATAACCGCCCAGGCCACGGCGGCTCGGTCCATCGTCCCTGATGTGGACACCATTTTCGAGATCGGGGGTCAGGACTCCAAATACATCCGCATGGAGGGAGGCTCTATCGCGGATTTCACCATGAACCGGGTCTGTGCAGCGGGCACTGGCTCCTTCCTGGAAGAGCAATCCGTTCGGCTGAACCTGGATATCCGGGATTTCGGGGAGATGGCCCTCTCCGCGGAAGCTCCGGCACGCATGGGCGAACGTTGCACCGTCTTCATGCAGTCGGATCTGGTCCACTTCCAGCAGAAGGGGGCTTCCCAACCGGATCTCGCCGCAGGGCTCTGCTATTCCATTGTTCACAACTACCTGAACAAGGTTGTGGAGCAGCGCCGCATCGGGGATCGCATCGTCTTCCAGGGCGGCACTGCCTTGAACCAGGGCATTGTGGCGGCTTTTGAAAGCGTTCTGGGCAAGGAAGTGCATGTGCCCCGAAACAACGAAGTCACCGGGGCCATCGGTGCCGCCATGCTTGCGGCCCGTGATCGTGTCTGCGCGAGCGACTTCAAGGGCTTCGATCTGTCGCACCGGGACTATACCCGGAAGATCTTCGAATGCCAGGGCTGCACCAATTGCTGTGAAGTGCAAAAGATCTACATCGAGGGTGAGGAGACCCCTCTCTATTTCGGGCACCGCTGTGAGCGGTACGAGCGCACCCCACTGTCGGAGGAGCAGGAAGTCCCGGACCTGATCCGGGAGCGGCGCCAAATCCTGATGCGCCATCTTCCGGAGTCTGTCTCCACGGAGCCGGAGGCCAGCGACAAGCCTTCCATCGGCATTCCCAGGACCCTGTACTTCTGGGAATGGCTTCCCTTCTTCGCAACCCTGCTCCACGAGCTCGGCTATCAGCCCGTTTTAAGCTCGGACACGAATAAAAAGCTGGTCGCGAACGGCTCCTCCCTCATGGTCACCGAAACCTGCCTCCCGCTCAAGGCAGCCCATGGCCATGTTGCCGACTTGCTGGACCGGGGGGTGGAATCCATCTTCCTGCCCCAAATCTACGATCTGCCCAGCCTGGATCCCCAGCAGAGCACTGGGACCATCTGCCCCTTCGTCCAGGGCCTGCCCTGGACCATGCGCTCCGCCATCGACTTTCGGGACAGAGGCGCAGAGCTCCTTTCCCCGGTCCTCAAGCTGGGTCGGGATCCGTCAGACTCCGGCACCGGCTGGAGAGAGCTGGCCGGCATGCTCGGCGTGGGCATGCGCCGTATGAAGGGCGCCCTGCAGCGGGCTGGCACAGCCCAGGAAGAGTTCCGCAACGCCCTCCGCAAGCGCGGCGATCAGATCCTGCGGGAAGTGGAGCGGGGCCGGACTTGCCTGCTCCTTGTGGGACGCCCCTACAACGCCATGGATCCGGGCCTGAACATGGATCTGTCCCAGAAGCTGCGCAGGCAGGGCATTCTGGGCATCCCCCTGGACTTTCTCCCCCTGGAGGAGGAGGGCCACCGCATCAGCGGGGAGAACATGTACTGGGGCTACGGTCAGAAAATCCTGGCCGCGGCCCATCTGCTCCGCCGCTATCACAACCTCCATCCGGTCTTTTTGACCAACTTCTCCTGCGGACCGGACGCCTTTATCATGCACTTCTTTCAGGACATCCTGGGTGAGCGGCCCTTTCTGGAGCTGGAAGTCGATGAGCACACCGCGGATGCCGGAGTTGTCACCCGGCTGGAGGCCTTCTGGGACAGCATCCGCGGCTTTGGGGAAAAAAGGGCCGAGCCGCTCGAGGCCCGGCGCGGCACCATGGGTTACCGCAAGGAGCGGGTGCTCTACATTCCGCCCATGACGGATCATCTCCAGGCCTTTACCGCCGCTTTCGCCGCCCAGGGAGTGGACGCCCGGCTCCTGCCCCCCTCGGACAAGCAGAGCCTTGACCTGGGTCGCAAGCACACCACGGGCAAGGAATGCCTGCCCGCCGTGCTCACCACCGGGGATATCCTCAAGGCCACGGAACAGCCGGATTTCGATCCGGAACGGGCCGCCTTCTTCATGCCCGCTTCCAACGGTCCCTGCCGGTTCGGCCTTTACCACAGGCTCCACCGGCTCCTGCTGGACAAAATGGGCTGCTCCGGAGTGCAGGTCTATGCCCCCAATCAGACCTACACCCTGTATGAGGAGCTCGGAGTGGTGGGCAAGGACTTCGCCAAACAGGCCTGGAAGGGGGTCGTCGCTGTGGATCTCTTGATCAAGATCCGGCAGGAAACGCGCCCCTATGTCCAGGACAGGTCAGCATGCGACCGGCTCTACGCGGACTACCTGGACCGGATCAGCCATGCGGTTCAGGAGAGCTCCGACCTTCAGGACCTCCGCGACGTCCTGAGCGCGGCTTGTCGGGACTTCGACAATCTCCCCCGCGCCACGCGAAGAGAGAAACCCATTGTGGGGATCGTGGGCGAGATCTATGTCCGGTCCAATCCCTTCGCCAACGAGAACGTGATCCGCAATCTCGAGGACCTGGGTGTTGAGGTCTGGCTGCCCACCATCGGGGAATGGATCCATTACGTGAATCACATGGGCAAGAAGGAGGCCCGGGGTGCCGGTGAATTCGGGCAGTGGCTCAAGCTGGCCCTGGAGACCCGCTACCAGCATAAAATCGAGCGCCAGCTGGCCGCGGCGTGCGACTCCCGCCTGCGCTCCATGCCCGAGCCCGGAACGGAGAAGTTGCTCCACCAGGCCGGACGCTACATCGATCCCCGCTTCGAGGGCGAGGCGATCCTTTCCGTGGGCAAGAGCCTGGATTTCGCACGCAACCGGGTGCAGGGAGTGGTCAACCTCATTCCCTTTACCTGCATTCCCGGCGGCGTGGTGGATGCCCTGCTCAAGCAGATCACCGCGGACCACCCTGTCCCCTCCATGACCCTGATCTTCGACGGGCAACAGGAGACCAACACGCAGAACCGGCTGGAGGCATTCGTGCACCAGGTCTGTCAGCACGACAGATTGGTCAATTGAATCCATTTCAACCGCCAACACGCCCGGAGCGCCAGGGAATCCGCCAAGGGAAAAGATGGATGCGCAAAGGCAGACCCTTCCCCATGCCGCAACCCGCAAAGGGAAAGGTTCTGCTTGATCTCCTTGGCTTCTTGGCGGTTTCTTCTTCTGAGAACGAAGCAGTTTGATGGGCACCGATGAGAGCTGGACAAAAGGCGGACAGGACATTACATTGATTGTGTGCTTCCCGTGAGGCGTGAGTCGGCGGATCGTCGCCGTCCCCTCACCCATCTCATCTACGGATTCTAAGCTTCTCGATGGTATGGCAAAAATGA
>CAYNCR010000171.1:1253-6398 GCA_964395575.1 uncultured Desulfohalobiaceae bacterium | reverse complement strand
AGTGCCGGGTCCCGCCATTCCAGCTGATTCTGACTCTTGGACAGCGGATGCGGCTTTTCTTTTTTTGGCCCCTCTTTCGATTTGATCATGACACCGGCCAATTCATGCCGGATGTGCGGTTCACCCTCATGGACAGGGACGATCGCCAGGTTGAGGCCGAAAGGATAGGCTATAGCGGGAGCGTGGAGGATTGGGCAGACATTGAATGGGATGAGCCCTTCGATTGACTGTGTTTCAAATTGATCCCCAAGCTGGGAACCGAGGAATTTTTGGTTCTGTTCCACCTCGGGGACAGGGACGAGAGATCATGATCAACGAAGAGAAAATATACTCTGTAGTGACAGGAGACATTGTCTCTTCCTCCCGGTTGTCCAAGAGAGAGAGAAAAAATCTCTATGATGTGATGAAGCAGGGGGCTGCGGAGCTGCGGCAAAGGTATCCCCGCGCGGTCCCCTTTGATGTTGATATATTTCGAGGAGACAGCTGGCAATTCCTCGTGTCGGATATCCCCGACACCCTTAGAACAGCCCTTTTTTATCGATTGTATATCAGAATTCGAATGGAAAATATATCGGATACCAGAGTAAGCATAGGTGTGGGAAAGGTCTCATTTGTTTCGGAAACAAGAGTCAGCGAAGGGGCTGGGCCTGCCTATCAGATTTCGGGAAAGGGGTTGGACGGTTTGAAGCGATCCAGAATGAGCCTTCAATTTGAAGACAATAAGGATTTCAACTCCTATTCCGAGATCTTGATTATGGTGATAGATTCTCTGGTTACAAGCTTAACCTATAGGCAGGCCCTCGCTGTTTACGGGGCGCTCCAGGGTTGGTCGCAAAAGGATATCGTTGCCTTATGGGATCGTCCCATCACCCAGCAGGCCGTATCCGATCATTTAAAGAGCGCGCGTTGGGATTTGCTGGAGAAGTCCATTGAATATATTGAGAACAATATGTTGCAGAAATACGAGTAGGACGATCCCGGCTCACTGGGCACGGGCTCGGCATCTTTGTGTATTGAATACAGGTTTATGGGCTTGCATGGACTGAAACAGGTTTTTGGGCTTGTATTGGCTGAAAACAAGCTTTTAAGCTTGTTAAACAGAAGCCCCTGATTGAGTTTTTTCTATGGATGGTATCTGTTGGAAACTTGTCCTGCCCCTCATAACGGCGCATATCCTGGCCGACTTTGGGATGCAGGGAGATGACGAGGCCGCGAACAAATCCAGGCCGGCAGTCCTGCTCAAACATGCCGGCATTGTTGCCGTCTTGAGTTATGTCCTGGTTGGAAGACTGGAGCTATGGAAGGTGCCATTTATCATGCTAGCCAGCCATGCCCTTATCGATCTGGTCAAGACGAGAATGCAAAAAGAGTCTCTCCGGTGTCTTGCCGCGGATCAGGTGGCCCATTTGCTCGTTATCTTTCTTTTGGGGAGCCTTTACACTGAGAACATGCTGTCCGGATCGGTTTCCTGGGTGTTCATTTTTGAGCCCTGGTATTACAAAGCCCTGATTCTGGTTTCCGGTTTTGTCCTGGCCACGCAGGGGGGAGCAATCGTGGTCAAAACAGCAATGGAGCCATATGTACGGCAAATGAGGGACCAGGAGGAGAAAAACAGTGGCGGGGAGCCCCGTACTGTAAGCGGCCTCCTTCATGGAGGGTCAGCCATCGGTCGGCTGGAAAGGGCCTTGATCTTCCTGTTGATCTGGGTCGGTGCACCGGGTGGTCTGGGATTTTTGGTAGCCGCAAAGTCAATATTTCGAATCGGCGAGCTCAAGGAAGCCGCCCAGCGGATGCAGACCGAATACATCATGATCGGCACCCTTTGGAGCTTTGCCTATGGTATAGCAGTCAGCTACGGAACCTATAAGGCGTTCCTTCAGGCGAGTTTTTGATGGATCTCCCCGGCACTCGGTAAAAGCGTTCTCATATGTGGCGCAACTCCCCGAAGGGATGCATTATGGCGTGTTTCCATGTTTGGGTTCCCCATGTGTTCTTCCTTCAGCGTTCCCCATGCCCCGGGAGCTCAAATTGAACCATCAAATGAGCCGGATAACATGACCTCCAAGACGCGAGGAGCGCGAAGAAGCCCGGCACTCAATCCGGGAATGCGTGCCGGGTGCTTTGCGGCCTACCCCGCAAAACAAGAGATCTTGTCTTTGCGTCCTTTGTGCCTTTGTGGTTCGGGGAGATAAGGGTCAGCCCTCCGGGCCACAGAGGCGCTCGCCCTCGCCGTACACCGCCGCGGGATAACTGGCCAGATGGAAGGGATCCCCGCTCCAGCAGACAAAGGAGGCCCACTTGCCCTGCTCCAGGGTGCCCAGCACGTCCTGCAGGCCCAGAAGCTCGGCGTTTTGCCGGGAAAGGATCTCCAGGGCCTTTTGCCGGGAGAGGCCCTGGCGCAGGAACCATCGGGTCTGCAGCAGGAGCTGTCCGGCCAGGGTCACGGGGTGATCGGACATAAGCCCGAAATCCGCCCCGGAATCCAGCAGGTGGCGGGCGTTGTGCCAGCTCTCGCGCCTCAGCTCCGTCTTGTAGGCAAAGGCGTCCAGGGGCCCGTAGCAGACCGGGATGCCCAGCTCCCGCAGCTCGCGGAAGATGTGGGGCCGATCCACGGCCAGGGCGTGCTCCACGCTCGCCCGGAGCCCGTGTTCGCGTACCAGCCGGAGCAGGGTGGAGACGTCGTCCGCCTTGTGCACGTGCGCCCTGAGGCTGAGCTCCCCATCCAGCACCCGCAGCAGGGTTTCCTCCTCCGCGGTGAAGCTTATTTCCTTCTTTTTGTCCTCGTCCGCCTCGGTGGAGCGCTTGCCCTTGCGGGCCGCTTCGTCCAGTCGGCTCCGCAGCTGGGCCAGAGCGCCCATCCTGGTTGTGGGCCGGGTGCCGGACCAGGAGGTGGTGGACATGGGATTGTACCCGAAAGCCGCCTTGAGCCCGGCGCGGGCCACCAGGGCCCGGCTGCTGTCCGGAGCGTGGTTGCGGATCACCGCGGAGCCGCCGCCGATAATGTTGCCGCTTCCCGGTAGCAGGCAGGAATAGAGCACTCCGGAGCGCACCGCGTCCATAAGGGCGGGGTCGTCCATCTGCAGCGAGTCCAGGGGGTCGGCCAGGACCAGGAAGGGGTCCTGCTTGTCGTTGGTCTCCGCCTCCGCTCCGGGCTCGCCGGATCGGACCAGCCCGATGTGGCTGTGCGGATCGATGAACGCCGGGGTGAGCACAGGGCACTCCTGCAGGACCTCTCCCTGCGCCCCCTGGGAGATGCCGGTGATGCGCTCCCCGTCCAGGTGCAGATAGGCGTCCCGGATGACCTCGTTTCCGGTGTAGATGGTCTCCGCCTTGATGCAGGGCATGGCGTTTTCCTTTGGGCTTGGATGTGGTTTTCGGGTAGAGCCTGCGGGGCTTGAAGATGTCGCGTGTTTTCTGCTCGGAATCGGAGTAGGATCGCCAAACCAACAGAGGAGCGCCTTCGGCTCGGATCAGCAGGACGATCTGTCAATGAGCTTGGCTCAACCTGCTGGATGGGTCGTGATCCATTCTTTGCCTGTTCCCTGGCGCTCATGCTCACCTCAGCGAATCCGGAAATTCCCCCAGTCCCCCCCGGGAGTGGACGTACACGATCTGCCCTGCGAGAAGCACGATCGGAGCCGCGAACAGGAGAAAATTGACTGGGTCCGTGAGCCCTCGGTCCACGGTGAGCTTGAAGAGCGGGAGGAACAGGGCCAATGCGATCGCGTTCAAAAGGATCAAGAGATAATTGATTCGAATCCGCTTCCATGTCTTCGGGATCCAGGGCCAGGGAATCCAAACCATCGGAAGCAGCAAGGGGGCTCGGAGGGAAACCCAGGCGCTTGCGATCAGCCCGGCGATTCCCGCCAGGGCGAACCCGAGAACGGCTTGCGGGGAGTAGTCGCCGGAGAGGAGGAAAAACGGCTCTTCCGGGGATCGATAGGGATGCTCCGGTTCGATCAGTTTCTCGTTGACCGCGATCACCACGCACTCCTGTGCGTGTTCCCGGCAGTAGTCAAGCGCTGCGTTTCGGGCTTTTCCTGTGGTGGAGTGGCCGTAGGCATATCCCCAGGCCCCGTTTCTGCCGAAGGCGAAGGCTCGCTGCTGTGCATTCCGGAGATATTCCCGGAACTCTTTCCGGGCATCCGCGTTGAGGTAGTCGGGGACCTCCACGGATGCGGCCGCAACCCCTCCGGATCCCGGGAAAAGGGCGAAGCTGAGCGCCAGAACCAGCAGGGAAGCTATCGAGCGCCATGCCATAGTGAGGTTCCAGTCATCTGCGCGGATGGCAAGGGATTGAGTTGTCACCCAGGACAGGATAGAACGACAGTCTCTTTCTGGACACTGAGTCTCAGAACCAGTCCACGACCCGCAGGCCCTGGATCCTGTCGAATTCCCGCAGGTTGCGGCTTACCAGGGTCAGCCCATTGGCCAGGGCGGTTGCGGCGATCAGGACATCATAAGGTCCGATGGGGGTCCCCGCGGTTTCCAGGTGCGCTCTGATCCGGGCGGCTGACCTGGCTTCGGCCAGCCCGAAGGGCAGCACGGAGACCATGGCCAGAAAGCTTTCCAGGTCCTGGCGCAGCTTCTCCGGGTGCTTCGACTTGGCGATGCCTGTCTCGATCTCGTACACGGCGATGCAGGGAAGAAACGTTTCACCGGGAGCCACGGAAAGCATGTTGTCCGCAACCCGGCCCTGACCCTTGAAAAAATAGATCAGGGTGTTGGTATCCAGCAGATACATCACACCGGCTCCCGCGGCGAGTCGGTCCCGAGCTCGCTTCTCAGCTCGTCCGCTTCCGGAAAGTCCTGCCAGGCTCCGGCAAGCCTCGCGACACTCTCGGGCCACTCGGCAGCCGTCTTTTCCCTGATCAGGGAGGCGATCCATCTGCTCTTGGACATATTGCGCCCGTTCAGAAAAGCCTCGAGCTTTCGTTCCGTTTCCTGATCCAAATAGATGGTTACCTGACCCATGATTGCCTCCTGAATAAGATATATATGTTAGCATATAAGTGTACATGGGCCGGGTCAAGGTGAGTTGTCATATTGTGCCGCTTGCGCCGGATCCATGGGGACAGGCATAGCACAGCCAATCTCGGAGGGAAGGAGGTTTCATGCCACAGGATCCGCTCAAGGTCTTTATGG
>CAYNCR010000171.1:0-1243 GCA_964395575.1 uncultured Desulfohalobiaceae bacterium | reverse complement strand
ACATATTGGCCTCCCTTTTATATTGTTAGTTATGTCAATAATCTTTATTTTCTAACAATATCTAAGGGAGGCTTTTACATCAACCAACAGCTCACACTATACATACTAACAGGCATAGTGCAGACAGTCTCAAGGGAAAGGAGATTTTATGTCGCAGGATCCGCTCAAGGTCTTTATGGCGCATGGGGAAGCAACCTGCGGAAGCTGCGGTCGGGATCTGGGAACCAAGGCCTGGATCACCCTCGACCCGAAACAGGGGGCTCTGTGTCTGCACTGCGCGGACATGGACCACCTTGTGTTCCTGCCTTCCGGGGATGCGGCCCTGACCAGGAGAGCGCGCAAGCATTCCGGGCTGCACGCGATCATGCTCAAGTGGAGCAGGGCCAGGAAGCGGTATGAAAGGCAGGGCGTGCTTGTGGAGGAGGATGCCCTGGCCAGGGCGGAAGAGGAGTGCCTCAAGGATGCGGACATTCGGCAAAGGCGTCGCGAACGCGAAGCAATGCGGCGTGCGGAGCTGGACCGGGAGTTCGTGCGACGATTCGCGGAAGGCATCCTCCAGCGGTTCCCCGGCATCCCCTCCGGCAGGGCCGAGGGCATTGCCGAGCACGCCTGCCGCAAATACAGCGGCAGAGTCGGCCGCACTGCGGCAGCCAAGGACCTGGAACAGGAGGCGATAGAGCTGGCGGTTCGAGCCCATATCCGGCACGCGGAAACGGAATATGACGAGCTGCTTTTGAGCGGCTACGATCGGAGCTTAGCTCGGGCGGAAGTGGAGGACCGGATCCGGGATGTCCTGGAGCAGTGGAGGCAGGGCTGAATGAGTTGTGGGAGAGGAAATAACGCACAATGGTACATAGGCGCAGGCTACTGATCTCTCATCTTTTGATTATGAAATGTTATTTTCCATGAATTCTTCTGCATGCGGATTCTAAAGTGGAGAGTTTGTTTTGGATGATGTCCCAAACGATGGAAAGGTTTACTCCGAAATACTCGTGAGACAGGACATTTCGCATATCTTTTATTTTTCTCCATTCAATTTCAGGGTGTTCAGATTGGACTTCTTGAGGTAGAGACCCAGCCGCTTCGCCTATGATTTCAAGATTTCTGATGACAGCGTCCTGTGTCTTTCTGTCACTTGAAAACTCCTTTTCATCCATTCCTTCAGTGTAAATTTTTATCTGTTCCACTGCATCGAGAATGTCATCTATATAAAGACGAAAATCCCTATGCATAGGTCACCTCA
>CAYNCR010000170.1:0-6404 GCA_964395575.1 uncultured Desulfohalobiaceae bacterium | reverse complement strand
GGCCTGCCACATCCTGTGCGTCAATCAATGCTCTGAAATTGTTGCCTTGATTTTTCGCGTGTTCTTTCTTCTGGACCTGCAAGGCAGGCGGTCCGAAATTGTACAACCACTCGGCTGCGGTCAGGGAAGGGCGATTCCCACTACCGCATCAAGCACAAGGGAGGGTGCGATACCCAGGGCCAACAGGCCGAGCAGGGCCAGGGCCAGGGCACAGTGTCCTGCGGGCGAGATGCGCACTGCGGGCGGCTGCCGACCGGGCTCGGAGGCGTACAACAGGGTCAGGGGCCGGATGTAGTAGTAGGCCGCGACAGCCACTGTGAGCATGCCCAGTCCGGCCAGTACGGGGTAGCCCCCTTCCAGGGCCGCCCGGAAGAGAAGGAGCTTGCCCATGAACCCTGCCGTGGGGGGGAGCCCGGCCAGAGCCAGCAGGCTCGCTCCGAATACGGCCCCAGGCCAGGGCCGGCTATACCCCAGGGAGCGCAGCTCAGACGAGTCGTCCAGGTCCGGCCCAGGGGGTGAAAGCATGGCCAGGGCGCCGAAGGCGCCGAGGTCCATGAAGACGTAGACCGCGGCGTAGAACATGATCGGCTCCGGACCGACAACCGGCACCGCGAGCAGGGCCATGAGCATGTACCCCATGTGCGCCGCTGAGGAATATCCCAGCATCCGCTTGAGCCGTTGCTGGGTCAGGGCCGCGATGTTGCCCGCGACCATGGTCAATGCGGCAAGGACCCAGAGGGCGGGGGTCAGGAATGTCAACGTTTCCGGGGAGGCGACGAGGATCACCCGCAGCAGCGCGGCGAAGGCCGCGACCTTGGATCCGGTGGCCAAAAAGCCCGTCAGCGGGGCCGGCGCCCCCTGATACACGTCAGGGGTCCACAGGTGGAAAGGCGCCAGGGAAAGTTTGAACCCGAGGCCGACCAGCACGAAGGCCAGCCCCAGCAGAAGGATACCGTCCGGGGCTTGCCCCACGGAGGCCGCGACCCCCGTTTCCCCGGTGGATGCGTACAGGAGCCCCACGCCGAACAGGAGGAATGCGCTGGCCACCGCACCCAGAACGAAGTACTTCACCGCGCCCTCCATGGAGCCCGGGAGGTCCGGGCGCACCGCGATGAGCACATACAGCCCGATGGAGAGCATCTCCAGCCCGATGAACAGGATGATCCAGTCCCGGGCCCCGGAGACCAGGATCATGCCCAGGGCGGCGAGCAGGATCGGGGCGTAGAGCTCGTCGCGTTCGAAATTCCGGGCGCGGGCGTAGGTGCCGGTGAAGAGCAGGACCAGGAAGGTCAAGAAACAGATCAGGACCTGGAAAAAAAGACCGAACCCGCTTCCGTCGATGAGCCCGTTCGAGACGGCGGTATCCGGGCCCATAAGCGGCAGGAGCCCCGCCGCACCGGAAGCGGCCAGGGACAGCGCGAAGAGCAGCCGCTTCGCGGAGCGGGGCCGCAGCGCCCCGATGCAGAAGACCAGGAACGCGGCTCCGGCGAGAACGCTATGCGGCAGGATAAGGGCCCAGGGATACTGCATGCCTCGTGATTCTCCTTCAGACGGATTGCCTCGAGCGCCCCGATCATCCGCCCCATTGGGCCAGGAGCGCCTGGACCGGTCCCAGCAGCAGGTCCAGCACAGGCGAGGGAACCAGGCCGAGGAACAGGACGGCGCCGGCCAGAGGCGCGACGATAATGGCCTCGCGCGGGGTTAGGTCGGCCAGGTTCTCACGGGCTCCGCCGGACCCGAACAGGGTCGCCTGGACCAGCCGCAGGATGTAGCCCAGGATGAGGACCGCACCCGCAAAGCCGACGCAGGCCGCCGCGGGATGTTGCTCGAAGCTGCCCACCAGGATGAGCAGCTCTCCCACGAAGTTGTTCAGTCCCGGCAGCCCGGCCGCGGCCAGGCAGAAAAGCAGGAAGAAGGTGCTGAATACCGGAATGCGTTGCCACAGCCCCCCCAGCTCCGTCAGGTCCCGAGTCCCCGTGCGCTCGAAGAGCATCCCCACCATGATGAACAGCGCTCCCGTGGTCAGGGCGTGATTGACCATCTGCAGCACCGAGCCCTGCAGGGAGATTTCGTTCCACACGGCCAGCCCCAGAAGGATCAATCCCATGTGCCCGATGCTGGAGTAGGCGACCAGCCGCTTGACGTCCGTCTGCGCGAAACAGACCCAAGCCCCGTAGATCAGGGCCGCCAGCCCCAGGATGATCAGCAGGGGCGCCGCCTGGGCCGCTGCGTTTGGGAAGAGCGGCAGGCCGAAGCGCAGCAGCCCGTAGGAACCGGTCTTGAGCAGCACTCCGGCCAGAAACAGGCTTCCGGCGGTCGGTGCCTGGGTATGGGCGTCCGGGAGCCAGATATGCAGGGGGATGATGGGCATCTTGACCGCGAAGCCGAGCAGGAAGCCGGCAAGGAGCCAGCCCTGCAGAAAGGGGGTCGCCGGCGAGGCCAGCAAGTCGGCCAGAGCGAAGGTGTACGTGCCGGTGGCGACCCCGTGGGAGACATACAGGCCGATCACGGCAAGGAGCATGAGCAGGCCCCCGGCGATGCTGAAGAGGAAGAACTTGAAGGCCGCCCTGCGACGGGCCTCGTGGCCCCAGACCGCGATCAGGAAGAAGACCGGGACCAGCTGCAGCTCCCAGAAGAGAGCGAACAGAAGCAGGTCCCGGGCCAGAAAGATGCCCGTCGCCGTGGCCTGCACCAGCAGCAGGGAGGCGTGATGCCCCGCGATCCGGCTGCGGATTTCGCGCCAGGAGACGAGCACGGCCAGGACCCCGAGGAAGGAGGTCAGGAGCACCAGCAGATAGCTGATCCCGTCCATGGCCAGGGAATAGCGGGCCCCCAGGGAGGGTATCCAGGCGAGATTCTCCCTGAGCACGACCGTTCCCGGCATCCCCGCATAGGGAAGCACCGCGACAAGGAACCCAAGCTGCGCCAGGGTCAGCGCCAGGGCAAAGACCCGGCACGCTGCGGGCTTGCGCGCGAAGGTCGGGGCGGCGACGGAGCCCGCCAGGGGCAGGAGGATGAGCACTGTCAGCAGGGGAAACGCGTTCATGGTGTTCTAGCTCCCCGTTCCGGCCGCGATGAGCAGGATCAGCGCGAACCCCGCCAGCAGCATGAGCAGATAAGTGGACAGGCGTCCCGTGGTCCACAGCCTGACCCCGGACGAGGCCCGCCCGAGGAGCGCGGCCGCGCCCGAGGTCGCTGTTTGGAGAACGCCCTCTTCTATGTGCAGCCAAAGCAGATTCGCCCCAAAACGGTACGGGCGCGCCAGGAAGCGCTCGTAAGCCCAATCCAGGTCGAATCCCCGGGCCATCAGATTCCACAGCCGCGCCCCCTCCGGGGCTCGGGGGAAGAAGCGCTCCATCGGGCCGTACGCCAGCAGGGCGAGCAGCAATCCGGCCAGGGCGAGCGCCGTATCCAGCAGGGCGACCAGGGTCTCGGAAACGGTTTCCGCTCCCGGCGGCACGCCCTGGGCCGAGGCCAGGACACCGGTCAGCCAGTTGCTCGCGCCCCAGTGTCCGGGCATATCGAGCGCTCCGGCCGCGATGCAGAGCAGGGCCAGCGGCCACAGGATTTTGGCCATGGAGCCGGGCACGGATTCCGGGCGGGGAGCATCGGTTCGGGCCGGGCGTCCGAAGAAGACCAGCAGCAGGAGCCGGAAGGCATAGAGCGAGGTCAAAAGGGCCGCTACGGAGGCCGCCAGGGCGAGCACGGCGTATCCCGCGCCTGACTGGGCCAGCACGGCGGAGAGCACCCGACCCTTGCTCCAGAATCCCGCGAAGGGCGGGACGGCGGCCAGGGCGAGAACCCCCAGGAGGAAGGGCCAGAACACACCGGCCAGCCTGTGCCGGAGCCGGGCCCCCATGGCGAAGATGTCGTGCTCCTCTCCCAGGGCCTGGATCAGGCATCCGGCCGCCAGGAATAGAAGCGATTTGAAGAAGGCGTGCACGATGAGATGGAACATGGAGGCCGCCGGATCCCCGGCGCCTATGGCCAGCATCATGAACCCCACCTGGCTCAGTGTGGACCAGGCCAGCACCCGCTTGATGTCCCGCTGGGCCAGGGCGGAAGCAGCTCCCCACAGGGCGGTCAGCGTACCGAGGGCCCCGATACAGAAAAGGACCGCGGGGGAAAGGGCCAGCACCGGGAACAGGCGCGCGAGCAGATACACCCCGGAGGCGGCCATGGTGGCCGCGTGGATAAGGGCCGAGACCGGGGTGGGCCCGGCCATGGCGTCGGGCAGCCAGACCAGGAGCGGAAACTGGGCGGACTTGCCCGCGGCGGCCCAGAGCAGCAGCAGGCCCAGCAGAGCGGCCGTCTCTCCGGACAGGGAACCGGCTGCCGCCTGGATTCCGGAGACACTGGGGTCGACCCCATGGACGAACAAAAGGGCCACACCGATGAGGAAGGCCACATCCCCGGTTCGGGTGACCAGGAAGGCCTTGCGCGCGGCTACGGTCCGCTCCCCGGAATGGAACCAGTGACCGATGAGGGCGTAGGAGCACAGGCCCATCCCCTCCCAGCCCAGGAACAGGAAGACCAGGTCGTCGGCCAGGGCCACCGCGAGCATGAAAAAGACAAAGAGGTTCAGGTAGCTGGAGTAACGGACATACCCTGGATCTCCGCGCATGAAAGGGATCGAGTAGCAGTGCACCAGCAGGGAGATGAACCCCACAAGTACGGCCATGAGCAGGGAGAGCGGGTCGAGCAGCAGCTCGAAGGAAGCGGCGAAGTCCCCCGCCCGGAACCAACGGAAGAGGGTCACCGAGCTGGCATCCCCCCATCCGGTGGCCAGGGCGAGGCAGGCGGCAATCAGTGAACCCAGGATCGCCGCGCAGGCGGCTGTTTCCACCGTCCCGCGGGAGACGAATCTCCCGGCGGAAACATGGAATACAAAGCCCAGAAGGGGCAAAATGAGGGCGAGGACAGCTGCTGCCTGCACCACGCGTTTACTCCCGCAGCCTGCTGAAGTGATCCGCCTCGAGGCGGCCGGTCCTGCGATGGGCATACAGGACCAGGGCCAGTCCCACCGCGACCTCGGCCGCCGCCACACCCATGATGAAGAGGACGAAGGCCTGTCCGTGCAGGTTCCGCCAGGCCAGGGAGCTACCGACAAGGGCGATGCCGGATGCGTTGAGCATGATCTCCACGCCGAGCAGGATCATGATCAGATTGCGCCGGATAAGCGCGCACCCGGCACCCATCAAAAAGACGGCCAGGGCCAGGACGAGGACGTGCTCCAGGGGTACGATCATGGCTCCTCCTCCGTATTGTCGGGACTGCCGCGAGTCCCGCGGACCAGGTAGTAGGCGCCGGCCAGGGCCAGGAAAAGCAGGAAGGCTACCGTCTCCACGGCCAGCCAGTATTCCCGGAAGACGAACTCGGACAGCTCCCGCGGCGAGGCCGAGGCCAGCTCGAGCCGCCCTCCCGTCCCCGCGGGGTCGGCGAAGACAAGGGCCAGGGCCGCGGCGAAGGTGACACCCCCCAGAAGGGCAGGTGCGGCGAGCCGCCCCAGGCGGGGGAAGCGCGGCGCGGGCTCCTCCTCGGGCCGGATGAGCATGACGATGAACAGGAAAAGGACCATGATCGCTCCGGCGTAGATGATGACCTGAAAGGCAGCCAACAGGGGGGCACCCAGTAGGAAGAAGAGAAGCGCCGTGGCCAACAGGGCCACGATGAGGTGGAGGACCGCGTGCATAAGCGTGCGGCTGGAAACCGCAAGCCCGGTGGAAACCAGGATGACAGCGGCCAGGATGTAGAACAGGGCCCCGAAGAAGGTCATGGCAGATTCCCCTTTACCTTCACCGGCGCTTCTTCCGAGGCGTGCGTCCCCTTGGCCGTTTTCTCCTCGACCCCGGCGTGGTCGTAAAAGTCGTACTCGGGGTGCTTGCCCCCGTGGTCCACGAGCAGGTCCTCTTTCTCGTAGACCAGGGACAGGATGCGCCGGCTGGAGAATTCGTAATCCGGGGTGAGCTGGATGGCCAGCGTGGGACAGGCCTCCTCGCACAGGCCGCAGTAGATGCAGCGGCCGAAGTTGATGCGGAACCAGGGGGCGTAGCGCCGGCCGTCCTCCCGTTCGGCCGCCTCCATGGAGATGCAGTCCACAGGGCAGGCCCCGGAGCAGAGGAAACAGGCCACGCAGCGTTCCTCCCCGTCCGGGCTCCTGGTCAGGATGATGCGAGCCCTGGACCGTTCTGGGAGCTCCCGCCTCTGCTCCGGGTACTGCTCCGTGATCGGCCCGCGCAGGAGGTGCACAAGCGTTGCCCAGTAGGCGCGTACCGTGCCCCGGATCCCGGAGGCGATGTTTGTGGAGGAGTCTCGCAATCTTGAATACATGGTGCGTCTACCCATGGAAACGTAACCCTTCACGGGGCATTTTTTCACTTGAAAACCTCCGGTTCCGGATTTTC
>CAYNCR010000169.1:0-6412 GCA_964395575.1 uncultured Desulfohalobiaceae bacterium | reverse complement strand
CATCACCTCCTACGTCTCCTGGATCACCGGCAACACGGAGTGCCTGGCTGACGAGGAGGGCAAGTCCACTCATGTCATCTTCCTGGACAACGGCCGCCGGGCCCTGGCGGAGGATCCTCTCTTTTCCCAGGCGCTTCGCTGCGTCCGCTGCGGGGCCTGCGCCAACGTGTGCCCCGTATATCGGCTGGTGGGGGGGCACCAGTACGGCTACGTCTATATCGGGGCCATCGGCCTCGTATTGACCTATTTCATGCACGGCCGGGACAAGGACCGCGACCTGGTCCAGAACTGCCTCAACTGCCAGGCCTGCAGGGAGGCCTGCATCGCGGGCATAGACCTGCCCAGGCTCATTAGCGGAGTACGCGCCGCGATCACGGAACAGGAGGGCCGCCCCTGGATCAACAGCGCCGCATCCGCTCTCCTGACCAACAGGAAGCTCTTCCACTCCTGCCTCAAGGCGGCGCGTTTCGCCCAAAAGCCGATGACACGGAAGGGATATCTGCGGCATCTGCCTCTCGCGCTTCTCGGAGACATCGGGGACAAGGAGCTTCCCGCCCTCGCTCGGCAGCCCTTCCGCAACCGCTACCGGGAAGAGGACTACGTCCATTCCCTGTCCACCCCGCGCTACAGGGTCGCGGTTTTCTCCGGATGCCTGCAGGACTTCGTCTATCCGGAACAGCTTGTGGCAGGCCTGGACCTGTTGCACCGGGAAAACGTGGCGGTACACTTTCCCCGGGAGCAGGGGTGCTGCGGACTGCCCCTGTCCATGCTCGGCGAGCCGGGGCCGGCCAAGGAGGTGGCGGCGCACAACCTGTCCGCCCTGGATCCGGCTGATTATGACTATATCCTGGTCTTCTGCGCCTCCTGCGGCTCCCACCTCAAGGACTATCCCGAGCTGTTGAGGGACGAGTCGGCAATATCGGCCAAGGCCGAACAGCTTGCGGACAAGGTCATGGACTTTTCCTCCTTCCTCGAGGACGTCCTGGGCCATCAACCGGCCAAGGCCGCGCCTGCACGGACGGCCTACCACGCCCCGTGCCATCTCTGTCGGGGCATGGGCGTCAAGGATGCGCCCCGCAGCCTGCTGCGCAAGGCGGATCTGGAGTACGTCCAAAACGACGATGAGGAAACCTGCTGCGGTTTGGGCGGGACCTACTCCGTAAAATTTCCCGAGGTCTCCCGGGAGATCATCGACAAGAAGCTGGAAATCTGGCGTACTCACAACGTGGAGCAGGTGGTTACGGACTGTCCCGGGTGCATTCTCCAGATGCGGGGAACCGCGCAAAAACGGGGCGAATCCTTCCAGGTGCTCCACACATCCGAAGTCATCGGGGAAAAATCCTGACAGGAGCGGCGTCCAGCTGGTAGAGTGGGCGTTGACCTTGTCATGCTCGGCTATTAAGGTAGCCAAGCTCCTCCAAGCAATCGAAAGGATAAAGAGGACATCACCAAGTAAGCAATTCCAGGAGAAGAGACATGGCAAAAAGAACCCAGACCATCGACGGCAACACCGCTGCCGCGCATGTCGCCTATGCCCTGAGTGACACCGCGGCGATCTACCCCATTACCCCCTCCTCCCCCATGGGCGAAGAGGCGGACGAGTGGGCTGCCAAGGGCAAACAGAACATCTTCGGCCAGACGGTTTCCATCCGCGAGCTGCAGTCCGAGGCAGGCGCCGCATCCGCGATGCACGGAGCCCTGGCGGCCGGGGCCCTGACCAGCACCTACACCGCCTCCCAGGGCCTGTTGCTCATGATCCCCAACATGTACAAGATCGCGGGTGAGCTCCTGCCCGGCGTGTTCCATGTTTCCGCGCGGGCGGTGGCCACCCACGCCCTGTCCATCTTCGGGGACCACTCCGACGTGATGGCCGTGCGGCAGACGGGCTTTGCCCTTCTGGCCTCAAACTCAGTGCAGGAGGTCATGGACCTGGCCCTAGTGGCCCATCTGAGCGCCCTGGACTCCAGCATCCCCTTTGTCCACTTCTTCGACGGCTTCCGCACCTCCCACGAGGTCCAGAAGGTGGAGATGATCGACTACGAGGACATCGCGGAGGTTGTGGATCAGGATAGCATCGACACCTTCCGCGCCCGGGCCATGAGTCCGGAAAACCCCCACATTCGCGGAACCAACCAAAATCCGGACATCTTCTTCCAGAACCGCGAGGCCTGCAATCCCTTCTACCAGGAGCTGCCCGCCATTGTTGAAGACAGCATGGATAAGGTGGCCCGGATCACCGGCCGCCGCTACAACCTCTTCGACTACGTGGGTCATCCCGAGGCGGAACGCGTGATTGTGGCCATGGGCTCCGGGTGCGAGACCATCGAGGAGGTGGTGAACCATCTCTCGGACAAGGGCGAAAAGGTGGGCCTGATCAAGGTCCGTCTCTATCGGCCCTTCGTGGCGCGGGCCTTCCTGGCCGCCCTTCCGGCAACCGCGGAGTCCATCACCGTGCTGGACCGCACCAAGGAGCCGGGCTCCCTGGGCGATCCGCTCTTCCAGGACGTGTGCACCGTGTTCCAGGAAAGGGACCAGACCCCGGAAATCCTGGCCGGGCGCTACGGCCTGGGCTCCAAGGAGTTCTCCCCGGCCATGGTCAAGGCGATCTACGAGAACATGACCAAGGCCGGCCCCAAGAACCACTTCACCGTGGGCATCACCGACGATGTGACCCGCAGCTCCCTGGAGTCCTCCGCGGACATGCCGGACACCACCCCAGAGGGCACCGTTCAGTGCAAGTTCTGGGGCCTGGGCTCGGACGGCACTGTCGGCGCAAACAAGAGCGCCATCAAGATCATCGGCGACAATACGGACATGTACGCCCAGGGGTATTTCTCCTACGACGCCAAGAAGTCCGGCGGGTACACCATCTCCCATCTGCGCTTCGGCAAACACCCCATCCAGTCCACGTATCTGGTTTCCGCGGCGGACTACGTGGCCTGCCATCAGCCGGCGTACGTGAACCAGTACGACGTTTTGGAGGGGATCAAGGAGGGCGGCACCTTCCTCCTGAACTCACCCTGGTCCAGCGTCGAGGAGATGGAGGAGCACCTGCCCGCCTCCATGCGCCGCACCATCGCACGCAAGAACATCGAGTTCTATACCATTGACGCGGTGCGTATCGCCTCTGACGTGGGACTGGGCGGCCGGATCAACATGATCATGCAGACCTGCTTCTTCCGCCTGTCCCAGGTGCTGCCCTTCGAGCAGGCCATGGATCTGCTCAAGGACTCCATCCACAAGGCCTACGGCAAGAAGGGCGAAGAGATCGTGAACATGAACATCCAGGCCGTAGACAAGACCGTGGAGAACCTGGTCAAGATCGACTACCCGCAGTCCTGGGCCGAAAGCGAAGCCGCAGGCAGGGTTGCCCGGGAAGAGGAGCCCCACTTCGTGCGAAACGTGATGCGGCCCATCCTGCGCCTCAAGGGAGACGAGCTCCCGGTGAGCGTCTTCGAGCCGGACGGGGTCTTTCCGGTTGCCACAAGCAAGTACGAGAAGCGGGGCGTGGCCATCAACGTCCCGGAATGGGTGCCGGAAAACTGCATCCAGTGCAATCAGTGCGCCTTCGTCTGCCCCCACGCGTCGATCAAGCCGGCCCTGCTCACGGAAGAGGAGAAGGCCGCCGCGCCCGATTCCTTCGTGACTATTGAGGCCAAGGGCAAGGGGCTCGAGGAGTACGCCTACCGCATCCAGGTCAGCCCCATGGACTGTCAGGGCTGCGGGAACTGCGCGGATATCTGTCCCGCCAAGGAGAAGGCCCTGGTCATGAAGCCGCTCGCCTCGCAGACCGAAACCCAGGTGCCCAACCACGAGTTCGCCGAATCCTTGCCCGCCAAGGACGATCTCCTGCCCAAGACCACAGTCAAGGGCAGCCAGTTCCAGCAGCCGCTGATGGAGTTCTCCGGCGCCTGCGCAGGATGCGGGGAGACCCCCTACGTCAAGGTCCTGACCCAGCTCTTCGGGGACCGCATGTACATCGGCAACGTCACGGGCTGCACCTCCATTTGGGGCGGAACCGCTCCCACAACGCCCTATTGCACGAACAGCGAAGGCAACGGACCCACTTGGGCCAATCCCCTGTTCGAGGACGGGGCGGAGTTTTCCTACGGCATGCTCATGGCCATCAAGCAGCGCCGCCAGAAGCTGGTCGAGCTCATGGAGACCGCCATGGAGCGCGATGTCCCGCAGGAGCTGAAAGAGGCCATGCAGGGCTGGCTGGAGAACAGGGAGGACGGCGAGGCTTCCAAGACCTATGCCGACAGGGTGCGGCACGCCCTGCTCCAGGCGGACCCCGACCCCGTGCTGGAGGAAATCTGGAAGCTGGAGGACATGCTGGCCAAGAAGTCCGTGTGGGCCTTCGGCGGCGACGGCTGGGCCTACGACATCGGCTATGGCGGCCTGGACCACGTCCTGGCCTCAGGGGAGGACATCAACGTTCTGGTCATGGACACCGAGGTCTACTCCAACACCGGGGGCCAGTCCTCCAAGGCTACCCCGCTGGGGTCCATTGCCAAGTTCGCCGCCTCGGGCAAGACCACGAGCAAGAAGGACCTGGGCCGGATGCTCATGACCTACGGCTATGTCTATGTGGCCTCGGTCTCCATGGGGGCCAACAAGAACCAGATGCTCAAGGCCTTCACCGAGGCGGAGCAGTATCCCGGGCCCTCCATCATCATGGCCTACTCCCCCTGCATCAACCAGGGCATCCTCAAAGGGATGGGCAAGAGCCAGGAAGAGGAAAAGCTCGCGGTCAAGAGCGGATACTGGCCGCTGTACCGCTACAACCCCATGCTGGCCCAGGAAGGGAAGAATCCCCTGACCCTGGACTCCAAGGCCCCGGACGGCAGCATTCAGGAATTCCTCTCCGGGGAGAACCGCTACCGCCAGCTGGAGCGGAGCTACCCCGAGGAATCCAAGCGCTTCCGCAGCGGGCTGGAACGGGATGTCTGGCAGCGCTACGAGATCCTGCGCCGCATGGCTGAGGAGGAGCCCATTGTCGACGCCGCCTCTGAGCAAAGCGGCGAAGCCGGGAGCGGTTCCGGCGAGGACGCGGAGCACTGCGAGGTCAAGGACGTGGCCGAGCACGCCCGCCCAGGCTCCGGCGAGGCCTGCGACGACGATCGCGGCGCAACTGATTAGGATCCGCGCCGCGCTTTAAGGCAGCGCGCGTAAGCTTGCCGTACAACGCATTCCCAAGGGGAGCCTGATTCCAGGCTCCCCTTTCTCCTTTTGGAGTGGATGAATCACCGTTCACCACCTCAACCGCAAGCACTCGGAACACAATCTGCACGAGATCGGCAGCATCTATTGCCAAAACGACAATCGCAAAAGGGGTTCTCAAGGACACGCACCATGGACATGCACGCCTTTTTTAATCCCCGGCATATCGCAGTCATCGGGGCCTCCGCCAATCCGTCCAAGATCGGGTACAGCGTGCTCTCCAACCTGGTCGAGGCCGGATACGAGGGGGGAATATACCCCGTCAATCCCAAGGAAACCCAAATCCTGGGCCATCCGGTCACCGCAAACGTCGCCGATCTGCCCCGGGGGCTGGACATGGCGGTTCTTACCGTCCCCAGGGATCCGGTTCTGCCCGCAATGCGCCAGCTGGCCGAACTGGGCACCAAGTCGGTGGTGATCATCACCGCGGGCTTCAAGGAAGTGGGCCGCGAGGGGTTCTATCTGGAACAGGAGATCCAGGAGATCGCGGAGCAGAACGACATGGCCCTGCTGGGCCCCAACTGTCTGGGACTGATCAATTCCGGGGCGGACATCAACGTGACCTTCGCCGCGGGATCACCCCTTCCGGGCAACGTGGCCTTCTTCTCCCAGTCCGGAGCCCTGTGCCAGGCCATCCTGGACTGGGCCGTGGGGGAGAACATGGGCTTTTCCAAGTTCGTGAGCCTGGGGAACAAGGCCGTTATCAACGAGGCCCATATGCTGGAGTATCTGGGCGACGATACGGACACGAACGTCATACTCGGCTATATCGAGAACGTGAGCCAGGGCCAGGAGTTCATGCGCAAGGCCCGGGCCATGTCCCGCAAAAAGCCGGTGCTCATGATCAAGTCCGGGACCTCCACCTCCGGGGCCAAGGCAGCATCCTCTCATACCGGCGCCATCGCCGGATCGGATCAGGCCTACGAGGCCGCCTTTCAACAGGCAGGGATCATCCGCGTCCGGGACATCGCCTCCCTCTTCACCCTGGCCCAGGCCTTTTCCAATCAGCCGCTGCCCCAGGGCCCCAATCTGGCCGTGGTCACCAATTCCGGCGGTCCGGGCATCATGACCGCGGACGCCTGCGAGCGCTCCAAGCTGCACATGGCGCGATTGAGCCGAGATACCATCGAGGAGATGCAGGATTTCCTCCCCTCCTTCGCCTCGCTCCACAATCCCGTGGACATCATCG
>CAYNCR010000168.1:0-6417 GCA_964395575.1 uncultured Desulfohalobiaceae bacterium | reverse complement strand
ACCTCGGAGGAAGGGGCCCTGGATATCGCCCGCCGTATCGGCTATCCCCTGGTGGTGCGCCCCTCCTATGTGCTCGGTGGCCGGGCCATGGAGATCGTATACGACGAGGCCGATCTCATGAACTATTTTCGGGAGGCGGTGGTCATCTCTCCGGATCACCCCATCCTGTTGGACAAGTTCATGGAGAACGCCATCGAGATCGACGTGGACGCGGTTTCCGACGGGGAGGACACCTATGTGGGCGGGATCATGGAGCATATCGAGGAGGCCGGGGTGCACTCCGGTGACTCGGCCTGCGTGATACCGCCGCATACGATCAGCAGGGAGCTCGAGGAGGAGATCGTCCGGGACACCAAGGCCCTGGCCCGGGAGCTGCAGGTCAAGGGCCTGATGAATATTCAGTACGCCATCAGGGAAGGGGAAATCTACGTTCTGGAGGTCAACCCCCGCGCCTCGCGGACTGCACCCTTTGTGAGCAAGGCCACCGGCGTGCCCCTGGCCAAGCTGGCCACACGGGTCATGCTCGGTGAGCGGCTTCGGGACCTGGATCCCTGGTCCATGCGGCGCTCCGGGTACTACTCGGTCAAGGAAGCGGTGCTTCCCTTCAACCGATTTCCTGGCGTGGACACCCTGCTCGGGCCGGAGATGCGCTCCACGGGCGAGGTCATGGGCGTGGACCCGGACTTCGGGCTGGCCTTTCTCAAGTCCCAGCTCGCCTCGGGCCAGATTATTTCCGAGGAGGGCAACATCTTCATCTCCGTGAACGATCAGGACAAGCCGAGCATTGTGGAGCCGGCGAGGATCTTTTCCGAAATGGGGTACACCCTGGTCGTGACCCAGGGCACCGGGGACTATCTGAAGCAGTTCGGGATAGAGGCCACGCGGGTGAACAAGGTCTACGAGGGGCGGCCCAACGTGATCGACATGATCAAGAACAAGCAGATCCAGCTGGTGATCAACACCTCCTCGGGCAAGCTCACTGTTCAGGATTCCTCGTCGCTGCGGCAGACGACCATCCTCTACAACATTCCCTACACCACGACCGTGGCCGGTGCGCGGGCGCTTGCCATGGCACTGCGGCAGCGCAGGGCCCATGAGGGAATCACAGTGGGCAGCCTCCAGGAGTTCTACGCTCCGAGCGCCTGAGGTCATTTCGCGCTAAAGGCCGGGCCGGAGCAATCCGGACCGGCGGAGAGACATAGCCATGAAAAAGGAACACTGTGGACTCATCGGTGTCTACGGCCACAAGGAAGCGGCCAGAATGGCCTATTTCGGGCTCTACGCCCAGCAGCACCGCGGACAGGAGAGCGCGGGCATCTCCACCTGGGACGGATGGAAGCTGCGGGAGCAGCGGGGCATGGGCCTGGTTCCGGATGTTTTCCAGGAGCGGCACCTTTCCCGCGAGCTCAAGGGCGAAATCGCCATGGGCCACATCCGCTACTCCACAACCGGTGCCTCCCTGCTGCGCAACGCCCAGCCCTTTCTGATCAACTTCCGGGGACGGCACATGGCCGTGGGCCACAACGGCAATCTGGTGAACAGCGCCGAGCTGCGGGATAGCCTGGAGGCCAGGGGGTCCCTGTTCCAGACCAGCATGGACAGCGAGATCTTCCTCCATCTCATCGCCAAGCACCTGGACCACGGTCCGGTGGAAGAGGCCATCGTCCAGGCTTGCCAGGAAGTTCGCGGGGCGTACAGCCTCCTGTTTCAGGAGAACCACAAGCTCATCGCTGTGCGCGATCCCCTCGGCTTTCGTCCCCTTGTGCTGGGCCGGGTGGGAGAGACCTACGTCTTCGCCTCCGAAACCTGCGCCCTGGACCTTCTGGACGCGGAATACCTGCGGGAGGTCGAGCCCGGGGAAATGGTGGTCGTGGAACACGGGGAGGTGTTCTCGCACAGGATTCAAACCGGAGAACCGCCCAAGCGGGCCTCCTGCATCTTCGAGCTTATCTACTTTGCCCGTCCGGATTCCCTCGTCTTCGGGGAGAACGTGTACCAGCGGCGCAAGAACATGGGCGCTCAGCTGGCCAAGGAGGCCCCGGTGGACGCGGATTTCTGCATGCCTTTTCCGGATTCCGGGGTCTACGCCGCCGTGGGCCACGCCCAGGCCTCGGGGCTCCCCTACGAGAACGCCATGATCCGCAATCACTACGTGGGACGCACCTTTATCCAGCCCTCCCAGGACATGCGGGACTTCGGGGTGCGGATCAAGCTCAATCCGGTCAAGGAAATGATACGCGGCAAGCGGATCGTGATCATTGAGGACTCCATTGTGCGCGGCACCACGATCCGGACCCGGATCAAGAACCTGCGCGAGCTCGGGGCCAAGGAGCTTCACCTGCGCGTGAGCTGTCCCCCCATCCGCCATCCCTGCTATTACGGGATCGACTTTTCCTCCAAGGGCGAGCTCATCGCGGCGAATCACTCCGTGAAGGACATCGCCGAATTCATCGATCTGGACTCGCTGCACTACTTGAGCGTGGACGGCCTGCTGGAGGCCATGGGCGGAAACACGGAATACTGCCTGGCCTGTTTCGAGGGCAATTATCCCACGCAGGTGGGGGGGAGCTGTCAAAAGGCCTGTCTGGAAGGGTGATATATGAGCGGCAATGAGCGACGCGACTGGGTGGGGCTGGCGCGTCAGGTCCTGGATGCGGAGATCGAGGGCCTCTACTTGGTCCGGGACAATCTGGACGGCGAATTCGAAACAGCCCTGGAAATGATCGCCCGCTCAGCGGGACGGGTTTTTGTGACCGGCATCGGCAAATCCGGGCTTGTGGGGCGCAAGATCGCCGCAACCCTGAGCAGCACCGGGACACCGGCCAGTTTCCTCCATCCCGTGGAGGGGGCCCACGGGGACCTGGGAATGATCCGGGAAGGGGACGTGGTTATCGCCATCTCCAACAGCGGGGAAACGGACGAGCTGAACGCCGTCCTGCCCACCATGCTGTCCCTGGGCAGTAGGCTCGTGGGCATGACCGCGCGCAGGGACTCCACAATGGGCAGGATGTGTCACGCCGTGCTCAATACCTCGGTCCCCAGGGAGGCCTGTACCCTGAACCTGGCCCCCACGGCAAGCACCACCGCAACGCTGGCCCTGGGCGACGCCCTGGCTGTGGGCCTCATCGAGTGGAAGGCCTTCGGGAAGGAGGACTTCCAGCGCTATCATCCCGGCGGGGATCTGGGCAGGCAGCTGAGCCTTTCCGTGGATCAGGTCATGCACAGCGAGGATCTGCCAGTGGTCCGCGAAGGGAGCGCTCTGCAGGAGAGCTTGCGGCTTCTGGACTCCGGAGGCCTGGGCACCGTTGTGGTCCTGGATTCCAGGGGGAAGCTGAAGGGGATCCTCACCGACGGGGACGTGCGGCGCATGATCTGCCACAAGAGCTACAGCCCCGAAGCTGAGGTGGAGGCCCACATGACGGTCCGCCCCCGCTTTGCCCGGGAAGGGGAGAAAACGGCCCGTCTGCTGGAGACGATGGAGCAGAACGCCATCATGGTGCTGCCGGTTGTGGACGGGGAAATGTGCCTGAAGGGGATCGTCCATTTGCACGATCTCCTGGGCAAGGGACGAATTGCCTTCAACGGACGAACACGCACGGAAACCGGGTAGCTGTCTGTCCCATGGGGACCGCTGACTCCGGGAAACCGGCCAAATGAGAGTATGCGACGCTTTTTCAAATATTTCCTGATCCTGTCAGCCTGTCTGGTCATCCTTGTCGTCGGAGGGGGGGCGGGGCTCTTCTACTGGGCCGCCTCTGAGCTGCCCACGATCAAGCAGATCACCGACTACAACCCGCCGCTGACCACGACCATCTATTCCAGCAAGAACAAGACGCTTGGCTATCTGAGCGAGGAGAACCGTTTCCTGCGCTCCAAGGATCAGATGCCCAGGCACGTTCGCCGGGCCTTTCTGGCTGCCGAGGACAGCGGGTTCTACGAGCACGGCGCTATCGACTTCATGGGCATTCTCCGGGCCGCGATCAAGAACCTGCGGGCCGGACAGATCGTGCAGGGAGGCAGCACCATCACCCAGCAGGTGGTCAAGTCCCTGCTCCTCACCCCGCAGCGGAGCTACAAGCGCAAGCTTAAGGAGGCCATCCTGGCCTATCGTCTGGAGAAGTACCTCTCCAAGGACGAGATCCTAACCATCTACTTGAACCAGATCTATCTGGGCGAGGGGGCCTACGGAGTGGAGGCGGCCGCGCGGGTCTACTTCGGCAAGCACGCGGACGAGCTCACCGTGGCCGAATCCGCCCTGCTCGCCGGTCTCCCCAAGGCGCCCAGCCTGTACAATCCCTACGAGAATGCGGATCAGGCGCGTCAGAGGCGGGCCTATGTCCTGCGCCAGATGCGGGACCTGGGGTGGATCTCCCGCAAACACTACCGCACGGCGGTGGGCGAGCCCCTTGATCTCCGGAGCATGAAGGACCCCACCTGGCAAATCGCTCCGGACTATGTGGAACAGGTAAGGCGCTGGCTCATCGACAAGTTCGGACGGGAGAGGGTGTACGAGGACGGGTTGCGCGTGTACACCGCCGCGGACATGGAGCATCAGCAGGCCGCGGAGGAGGCGGTACGCTCCGGTCTGGAGGCCTCGACCAAGCGCCGCGGCTGGCGGGGGCCTCTCGAAAACTCCAACGCCACCGCCGCCAAAGAGTTCCTGGGGAAGCAGAACGCCTCGGAAAAGATCGAGACCCTGCGCGAAGGGGAGTGGATTAAGGTCCTCGTGGACGAGGTGGAATCCGGGGGGGCCAGGGTGCGGTTCGCCAACGAGACCGCCTGGATCGATGTGGAGAGCATGGGCTGGTGCCGGGAAATCAATCCGGCGAAAGCCCCGGAGAACGTCCCGCAGATCAAGAATGCCACCAAGGTGCTGGACAGCGGGGATGTGGTCTGGGCCTCCCTGGAGAGCGAGACTCCGGAAGAGAAGGAACGCTGGCTGCTCAAGCTGCAGCAGCGGCCCAAGGTTCAGGGCGCGCTCTTCTCCATGGACCCGGAAACCGGCAAGGTCCGGGCCCTGATCGGAGGATACGACTTCGACGAAAGCGAGTTCAACCGCGCCACACAGGCCGAGCGGCAGCCGGGCTCGGCGTTCAAGCCCATTGTGTACTCCGCCGCCTTCGACAACGGGATGACTCCGGCCACGCAGGTGCTGGACGCGCCCATCGTCTATCAGGACAACGCCACGAACTCCACCTGGAAGCCGCAGAACTACGAGCGGATGAACTTCGGCCCCACCATGCTGCGCACCGCGCTGGTCAAGTCGCGCAATCTGGTCACCATTCGGGTGGCCCGTGAAATCGGCATTCGAACCGTGATCGAGCGGGCCAAGACACTGGGGCTCAAGGGCGACTTCCCGGAGGACCTCTCCGTGAGCCTGGGGTCGGGATCGGTGACACTGCGGGGGATGTGCAAGGCCTACTCCGCCTTCGCCAGGAGCGACGGGTCCGTCGTGGAGCCGCGCCTGGTGCTCAAGGTGACCGACGCCTGGGGCGAGACCATCTACGAGTCGAACAAGACAGTTCAAAACGCCCTGAGCCCGCAAACCTCCTACATCATGGCCGACCTGATGCAGCAGGTGGTGCAGCACGGCACCGCCTGGCGGGTCAAGCACTCCATGAACCGCCCCCTGGCGGGGAAAACGGGCACCACGGACGAGCAGAAGGATGCCTGGTACATGGGCTACTCCCCCTATCTTCTGACCGGGATCTTCGTGGGATTCGACGAACCCAGGCCCATGGGCAAGTACGAGACCGGTTCCCGCGCGGCCTCCCCCATCTGGGTCGACTACCGCAAGGATGTGGAATCCGATTATCCGGCTCAGGACTTCACCAAGCCCAGAGGGATCGTCATGGCCCGGGTGGACGCGGAGACCGGGCTCCTGGCGGGTCCGGACACGGAGGAGAGCTTCATGATACCCTTCAAGGCGGGGACCCAGCCGCAAAGGGTCTCTCCGTCGGCGACGGAAGATTCCGGATCGGGCTCGGGTGACGGGAGTGGGTCGTCGCAGCAGCAGGGGGACAGGCTCAAGGAAATCTTCTAGGGGCGAGGAGGGTTTGGAAGAATACTTGCTCATCTGCTTCGTTGCCGCGCCATTTGGAAATCCTCATGTATTAGTATACACTGCGGTTTCAAAATGGCGCGTCGCCTCGCATCTGAGCAAGTCTTCCTCCAAACCGATGCCCCGGATTCTCCGTTCAGCGTTCTCCGTTCTCCGTTTTGAATTTGCCCTTGGGGCTCAAGGTTTCGGGGGTAGAGGCGAAGTTTCAAGTGAAAAGTGTATCTTTCAGTTCTGGTTTTTGAAAAAAATAGCCCAGTTTCCAGATAGGAACTGGGCTATATGGTTGACATTTTTTCCTCTCCACAACATCCTTCTCACTTTCTCACTTTCTCACTTTCGCAACATACGATTTGATG
>CAYNCR010000167.1:0-6517 GCA_964395575.1 uncultured Desulfohalobiaceae bacterium | reverse complement strand
CAACAGCTGCTCACCAGACTGGTCTGCTCTTGAGTTGACAACCACTATCATGGATGTCCCCTTGTGCTCAATCGCTCCACCTCCTCGTCGAGGTCGAAGAAAGAATAAGACAGCAGCTCGGCTGAATGTCTCCCCACGGCAGTTTTCACTACACAGGCCACTCCGGTCAGATAAATCCTCATGACACTTCTCTCCGCTTATCAAAGTCCAATCTCACGGCCAAACAACTCAGACACGCACCGCTCCAATAAAAAGCCTATTTACTCACTGGGCAGAGCGCGTCAACCAACCTCTCTCTGGCGCATGGGCGGTAAAATAAAAGATGGGCCTGTCATCTTCTGCTCACCATCGGGTCCGTCTCAAACGGTCCGAACGGATTTGATGGCGGGAATTGAACAGGCTGAAGAAGGCGATAAGGGTCACGGCCATGACACCCAGGGCGGCAGCGGCGGCGATCATGAAAACGATCACGATCTGGTAGCTCACCGCGTCCAGCGGATCGGCCCCGGCCAGGATCTGCCCGGTCATCATCCCCGGCAGGCTAACCACGCCCATGACCATCATGGAGTTGACGATGGGGATCATGCCGGATCGGGAGGCCTCCCGCAGGGACTCCCTGGCCGCCTCCCATCTGCCGGCCCCGAGGGCCAGCAGTGACTCGATCCGCGACTGTCGCTGCGCCGTATCCTCCATGAAACGGTCCAGGGCCAGGGAGATGCCGTTCATGGTGTTGCCCAGCACCATGCCCAGCAGGGGAATGAAGTACTGCGGCTCGAACCAGGGCTCGACCTTGATAATGCCCGTCATGGCGATCATGGTCACCAGGAAGGCCGCGCCCATGATGGAGACGAAGCTACTGAGGAAGATCCGCGGGAATCGCCTGCGCGTGCGGCCGACAGCGCTCTGGCTGGCCAGGGCGGTCATGATCAGTCCCAGGCTCAGGACCCAGACAGGGTTCTTCAGGGCGAAGACCCATTTCAGGATCCACCCCACGAAGAGAAGCTGCGCCACCATACGGCAGGAGGCGATGAGGAGCTGTCTTTCCAGCCGCAGGCTAAGCAGGGCGGAAAGCAGGAGATTCACGCCCACCAGGCAGGCTGCAAGCGCGAGCTGCCAGGGGCCGAGCTGGATGTACTCCGGATTCACGGGAGCTCACTTCAGGGTAAGTGTTTGTGTGCTCAACCGCTCGATTTGAGCCCGGTCGAGGCTGGTCAGGAACAGGGGGACGCTTCGTGCCAGGGGATAGAATCCTCTTCCATGATATTATGAGCCTCCATATTTTCCTTATCGTGATTGACACGATTTACATGATAGCATATGTTGCTATCAATACGATGTCATCACAAGGAGGCAGACATGAAAACAATCACAGTGCGCGGCGTCGAACCTGATGTAGCCGAAAAGCTCAGGAAAGCCGCGTCTCAGCAGGGAACAAGCATAAACAAAATCATTCTCGACATGATCCATAAGGAATTGGGCTTACAGAAAGAAAAAATGTATTCCAAGCGTTACAGTGACCTCGATAGCCTTTTCGGACAATGGAGTGAAGAAGAGTTTCAAGAAATAAGCTCTGCCATCGAAGAAAATAGGCAAATCGACAGTGAGCTTTGGTAATGAGAAAGGTCATGATCGACACCAATATCTACTCTCTAGCGATGAAGGGAGATCAAAATACTACAGATATCTTACGAAAAGTGGATTATATAGGCATTTCAACGATAAGCATCGGTGAGCTCATAGCTGGATTTCAAGCTGGAACAAGAGAGAAGAAAAATCGAGAAGAGCTTGACCTTTTCCTGGATTCACCCCGAGTAATAGTATATGACATTGATGATGAGACTTCGGAGTTTTATGCCTTAATATTCAATCAGCTAAAAAGCGCAGGAACGCCAATCCCCACGAATGATATATGGATTGCTGCTTCTGTATTTCAACACGGACACAGACTTTTTTCTCATGACAAGCATTTTGAGAAGATTCAAGGGCTCTTTTTGATTAGAAGGAATGACTTTTCATCCGGAAACTAACTGCTGTTTCTCTTTCGCAACAGAAAGTATAGATTTCCGGATGGAAACGAGGCGATGAGGAGCTGTCTTTCCAGCCGCAGGCTAAGCAGGGCGGAAAGCAGGAGATTCACGCCCACCAGGCAGGCTGCAAGCGCGAGCTGCCAGGGGCCGAGCTGGATGTACTCCGGATTCACGGGAGCTCACTTCAGGGTAAGTGTTTGTGTGCTCAGCCGCTCGATTTGGGCGCTATCGTGGCTGGTCAGGAGCAGGGCCCTGTCGTTTGCCCCGGACTGCCACCCCAGGAGCAGCTCCTCCAGGCGACCCATGCTGTCCGGGTCCAGGGAGGCTGCCGGCTCGTCCAGCAGGAGCAGGTCCGGGTCCAGTTGGAGGGCCCGCAGAAGGGCAGCGATCTGGGCCTCCCCTCCGGAGAGGGATTCGGTGCTTCGCCGCAGGAAGCTTTCCGCTCGACCCAGCGTGTGCAATTGGGACAGGACTTTTGAGCGGTCGTACATCTTGTGCCGATTCGACGAGAACCCGAACACCATGCGGAAGTTGTCCTCCACACTGCCCTCTTGGAGCGGGGGCCGCTGATGCAGGTAAACGATGCGGCTGCGGTATCCCGGCATGCGCCAATTCTCCAGCCGCTCGCCGCGAAAGCTGATATCACCCTCCTGCAGGTCGTCCAAACCGGCCAGGGCCCGAAGAAAGAGAGACTTGCCCGCTCCGGAGGGACCGACCACGCCGACACGGCACCCGGGTTCCACCCGCAGGGAGATATCGCGCCAGATCCAGGAGCCGTCGATGCGGCGCCCGGCTCGCTCGACTTCGAGGATTGCAGCCATAGCAGCATGAGGGCAGTGTTTTGCATGGGATGAGAAAATTGACCATAAACCGTTTCCGGCCTGGCAACAAGGTGGGAAGATTCCCCCGGTCACTTCCGGGGGTCAAGGAAGTCGGTGCACAGCTGAGGGAGACACTTATAAGCGCCTTCCGCGCCTTTCTAATCCGTTTGGGAACAATCAGGTGCCTATCAAGTGCATGTCCCTGTGTTGTCAACAAGGTTACCATGTGCCCATTTTAGCGCCTATCTGCCGAGAAGAGGCATCTGGCCTCGTCCGCATCGGCAGGTCGGCAAATGGATGTCTGGCTAAAAAGCTTGCCCAGTGAAATGAGCCCAGAGGGCTCCCTGCCGAAAGCAGGATTTCACCGGGCTCTCATGGGCTTGAAGAGCGCCATCATTCATGGAAGAAAGGCAGGGATTCAGAGAGGCTAACTGAGCACCAACAGCTCACCGGATTGGTCTGCTCTTGTTCTGCACCTGCTTTCCGAAATGGATGCAGTATTGAGCTGAATCCAATATCATGGATGTCCTTATATGCTCATTGTCTGACAGGATCAAATAGACCTATCTGCTCGCAAAAAGGCCTTATCTCTCCATAACCGACCATAGTGTGCAATAGTTTGTAGTTATTTCTTTCAAAACGAACACGCCCGGCAATAAGAGCCGGATGCACATCGAGCTGCCGTGCCAGATCTATAATATCCACCTTTTTGGCAGATATCCGCGCTGGGTGTTCCTTCCAGACTTCCTCAGGAATCATGGCTGAGGCGGCGAAGTCCGATGCTTCCTGTTCCTTTTCGTCGACGATGTTTTGGATGTCTTCATCCAGAATAAGTCTATGTTCCGACGTAATGTGCAATTTCAGGTGAGCCAGCTCGTGCAGGAGGGTAAACCAAAAGGCATCAATTCGATCATTTCGTATGGTCATTCCGATGACAGGAGTTTCACCGTCCAGTACAGCGCAAGCACCATCCAAGTAGGTGCGCTGGAAATGACGCTCAAAGACGAGCTTGATTCCAAGTTCGGCCAGGTAGTTCATGGCCAGCTTGGGCCCTTCCTCTCCGGCTTTGCTCAAGCGGGCTAAGTGACTGAGATTCTCCTGAGTCAAATTTTCTGCTCGATACTCGCCTAAAGGTTGCTCGCAGTATTGATCAAAAGCCCTGGCCTTGGCCATAATGGTCAACAGCCAAGCCTGAAGGGCGTATGCATCCGCAGATCGACCCCGATACCCTCCCTGGCGAAACATGAGGGAAGGTCCATTGGGGGCCCATTGCCTGCCAGCGAGGCTGTAAAGGCACCGGACGATTTCTTCGGCATGCTCTTTCAAATTCCTTTGAATATGCCCCACCCAGCCCCGGCTGACGATCTCGCGGAGGGGAAAACGCTGCCAATCTATGTCCGGTTCCTCATACGGGATGTCTGGAGGATCTTCCTCCAGCAAAACTTCTGCAGGGATACCAAGTTGCTTGTGCAAGGCCCGAATCATGGACAGCGACAGCCGACGCTTTTTGCGCAAGACCTCGGACACTTTGGAATGTGAACCGATGATCGCGGCAAGATCCTTTTGCCTGAGACCCAGATCCTCCATGCGGTGCCTGATGGCGCTTATCGGGTCCGGATAGTCGATCGGGTAATGCTCCTGCTCGTACTTATCCACCAAGTGACCCAGGAGCTCCAGCTCCCTCTCGCCCTCATAGCCCAAATCCTCGGCCATCAAGGCCTCGATTCTCTCCAGGGCCTGGGCGTATTCATTTTCGTCCTTGATGATTCCTATAACCATGATCCCTTCCCCCTTCCTTCATACCTCGGAGGCGTCGGGCAGCTTATCGTATTCGGCATGGGTCCCGAACCAGCGGATAAAAACGATTTGAGCTTTGAAGTTGATGGTGACAATCAACCTATAATTATTGCCCTTCAGATCGAAAACGTAATGATCCTTACCCACATAGTCTGTCTTGGGATAATCCCGGCGCAGCTCCACGAAATGCGACCATTTGGCCCGCTTAACCGTATAATACCAGGTTTGAAGGGCCTCCCTGGCATTAGGGTACAAGTCTTGGTATTTAAGTAAAGTCGGCCGCGCCACGATATTCATAGATACAATAATCCAAAGCGGCTTTTCTGTCTATAGGAAATTTCCCTCTTTGGGAAAAAAGGTAGCGAGCCTCACGTCCTTGAAATATCCTGGTATATTAGTGGACTGAGGGGTAACCTAGACTTTGATTGCGCAGAAAGAATCTTTCAGCCTTGGGTAGCTCATGCTGCGCATTTCCGCATAAATTCGCATGACACTGAGTGTCAACTAAGAGCCTGTATGTCCTAGTTGACACATTGTCGGAACTGAACACCCTGCTGGGATTTGACCCGATAATCCACGGAGATGATCACGTTGTCCAGGAAGAATTCCGTGACTGGCTTATGCGAGAAGGCAATATGCATTTTTTACATATTGGTCTCCCACTCGAGCCCTCTTCGGCGAAGACGTTTCGGATAGTGATTAATCAGGGCACCGAGGCGGGTCACTCGGAAAAGAGAAGAAAGTTGACAGGATTTACTGGATAAACGGGACGTTGCGGGAAAAAAGCCACAGCTCTTTTCCCGCAAGCCTTCATCGATCCTGTTCATCCTGTAGATCCTGTCCTTCTCTTTCTTTTGATATCACGTCTGCCGAGCAGAGACATCAGGCCTCGTTCGCATCGGCAGGATGGATGTCTGGCTGAAAAGCTTGCCCAGTGAAATGAGCCCAGAGGTCTCCCTGCCGAAGGCAGGATTTCACCGGGATTTCATGGGCTCAATGAGCGCCATCATTCATGTAAGAAAGGCAGGGATTCAGGCAGGCTATCTGAGCACCAACAGCTGCTCACCGGACTGGTTTGCTCTTGATTCTGCACCGATTGCTTGGAATGGGTGCAGAGAATTGAGTTGACAACCACTATCGTGGATGTCCCCATGCTTTTTGCTAACCGGACACCGGAAGGACCAAACGACCGAGGTATGCAGAGTTGAACACGATGTTTGAGATTCAAACTCGTCCTTTCCAATAGCCTGGTTCACGATGCAGATGCATTACTGCGATAATCAGAATCCCATCATCCTCTTCAGAATACAGAACTCCATACGGAAATCTTCGTACCAATGATCGCCGAATTTCGCCTTCAAAGACTCCCCAAGCTCGTGGGTACGCTACCGCACGCTGGATAGCAGAATACACTTCAACCGCGAAATCCTGTCCAAGGCCCGGTTCCACCTCCTCGTAGTACTGAATGGAATCTAGGAGCTCTACCTCGGCGTCCGGATGAAAACGAAAGCTCATTCCTTGAACCTGTTCCATATTTTCTCGAATACCCGCTCGCCAGGAATGGCTTCGACTTCACCAGAGCGCACAGTCTTTAATCGTTGTTGAGCGACCACTGCCCACTTTTTATCGATTTCTGTCTCTGGAGAATTCAGGCTTCGGAGAAGCGAATCGACCACAAGGGCCCGTTCTTCCACAGGAAGAGACTCCGCTTCATGGATTAGATCCTTTATTTTCATTACAACACCTCAAAATTGATGCCTGCTCCCAGAACATAAAGGAATCATGAGTAATTGATAATATGCATCATGTTGGACTCGATGTCCACAGAAGTGGCAATAATTGTCAACAAAGAGCCTACCCTAAAATGAACCC
>CAYNCR010000166.1:544-6519 GCA_964395575.1 uncultured Desulfohalobiaceae bacterium | reverse complement strand
ATGGGAAACCCGGGATGAAACCCGGGCTTCAGCGTCCACCCGCCTTCGCCTCGCGCCATTTTCATGTTTCGTTGTACCCGGGTCGGGATGATGGTTGTGAAGGCTCTGGATCGGGTTCGCGACAATGCCGGCTTGCACTGCCTCTGGTGTTTTGATAGCCACGAGCGAATGAGTGCCGGCGGAAATCAGGGTGCTGAAGCTTTTCGTCGGTTCGGCTTGACTTTTTCCGGGAAAGTGGTCATGGAAAAAGATTGCAGTATTCGGACCATCCCGGGTGCGGGAGGAGGCTCCTTTCTCCCCGACGGCTCCGCCAGCAGGAGCGGGCCGCAGATCGGGCAAAACAGAGTTTGTGCATTATGACCAAAGATTTGATCATTGTCGAGTCCCCGGCCAAGGTGCGGACCATCAAGAAGTTCCTCGGAGGCAATTACGCGGTGGAGGCCTCGGTGGGCCACGTGCGGGATCTGCCCTCGAACAGCCTCGGCGTGGACGAGGAGAACGACTTTCAGCCGGAATACAGGACCGTTCCGGGCAAGGAGAAAGTGGTCAAGCAGCTCAAGGACGCCGCGTCAAAAGCGGATCGCGTCTATCTGGCCCCGGACCCGGACCGGGAGGGCGAGGCCATCGCCTGGCACGTGGCCGAGCTCATCGAGGACGTGAACGCCAACTACAGCCGGATCCAGTTCAACGAGATCACCTCGCGCGCGGTCAAGGCGGCCCTGGAGGAGCCGCGCCAGCTGGACCGGAACCTGTTCAACTCCCAGCAGGCCCGCCGCGTGCTGGACCGGCTGGTGGGGTACAAGCTTTCCCCTCTATTGTGGAAGAAGGTCAAGCGGGGAATCTCCGCGGGCAGGGTCCAGTCCGTGGCCCTGCGGCTCATCGTGGAGCGCGAGCGGGAGCGGGAGAGCTTCATCCCCGAGGAGTACTGGCTCTTCAAGGCCCGGCTCGAGGGCGGAGAGCCCCCTCCCTTCGAGGCGGAGCTGTGGCGGGTAAACGGCAAGAAGCCCAAGATCGGGGACGGCGAAACCGCGGAAAAGCTCCACGCGGAAGTGGCGGCCAGTCCCTTCAAGGTGGAGGACATCCAGGAGAAGGAGCGCAAGAAGCAGCCCGGGCCGCCCTTTATCACCTCCACCCTGCAGCAGGAGGCCAGCAACAAGCTCGGCTTCTCCGCCAAGAAGACCATGACCGTGGCCCAGCAGCTCTACGAGGGCCTCGATCTGGGCAAGCGCGGCACCACCGCCCTGATTACCTACATGCGCACGGACTCCGTGCGGGTCTCCTCCCAGGCCCAGCAGATGGCCAGGGAGTGGATCCAGACCAACATGGGCGACAAATACCTGCCCCAAAAGCCGAGACAGTTCAAGAGCAAGGGCAACGTCCAGGACGCCCACGAGGCCATCCGCCCCGTGGATCCCGGGCTGTCCCCGGACGAGGTGAAGTCCTTCCTGGGCAGGGATCAACTGAAGCTCTACCGCCTGATCTGGCAGCGGTTCGTTGCCTCGCAGGCGAGCCCCGCCACCTACTGGGACACTGTGGTATCCATTCAGGCGGGGAGGACGCAGTGGCGCTGCCGCGGGCAGCGGATCATCTTTCCGGGGTTTCTTGAGGTGTACGCCCCCGAGGATTCGCTCAAGGAGGTCCGGCTGCCCCAATTGAGCGTGGGCGAGGAGCTCACGGTGCACAAGATCGAGAAGGAACAGAAGTTCACCCAGCCCCCGGCCCGCTTCAGCGAGGCCAGCCTGGTCAAGACCCTGGAGCAGAAGGGGATCGGCCGGCCCTCCACCTACGCCCAGATCATCTCCACGCTCCAGGACAGGGACTACGTCCGCGCCGAAAAGAAGCAGTTCATCCCCACCGAGCTGGGCAAGGTAGTGAACGACCTCCTTGTGGGCCACTTCAGCACCCTGATGGATGTGGGCTTCACCGCTAAAATGGAGGACAGCCTGGACCGGATCGCCGACGGCGAGCTGGATCGGGTAAGCGTGCTCCGCGATTTCAGCGCGGATTTCTATCCCACCCTGGAGAAGGCCCAGCAGGACATGGCCCAGGTCAAGACCGGGCTGGACAGCGGCCTGACCTGCGAGCAGTGCGGAAGGCGGATGGTGATCAAGTTCGGCAAGAACGGGGAGTTCCTGGCCTGCGAGGGATATCCCGACTGCCAGAACAGCAGCAACTTCACCCGCGATGACCAGGGGGGTATCCAGGCCGTCGAGGAGGAGTCCCAGACGGTGGAAATGGGGACCTGCCCCAGATGCGAACGGACCCTGGTGCTCAAGACGTCGCGGACGGGCAGCCGGTTCATCGCCTGCACCGGATATCCCGACTGCCGCTATACCGCCCCGTATCGACTGGGAGTCCCCTGCCCCCAGGAGGAGTGCCAAGGCGAGCTCGTGGAAAAGAGCTCCAAGAAGGGCAAGGTCTTCTACGCCTGCAACCAGTACCCGGACTGCACCTATGCCCTGTGGAATCCTCCGGTGAACGAGCGGTGTCCCGAGTGCGGCAATCCCGTCCTTGTGGCCAAGAACACCAAGAGCCGCGGGGACCACGTGGCCTGCCCCCTCAGGGGCTGCTCCTACTGGCGCTCCAGGGAGACGGAGGAGGAGTCGGGCTAGGGTCTTGACATGTTACAGCTGTCGCAAAAAAAATAGAAATCCATATCTGAACTGTGTGGTTTAACGCTCTGTGCAAGTGAGAATTTTTGCTTTCAAGGCACTCTGAGCCGCGCGTGCCGTCAGATGCTGGCGTGTGTCGCTTAAGCGGCATCTGCGCTCATCCTTCTTCCTCAGGTCGGATCTGATAAGCTTTGAGCTATTGTGAGTTCGTTAATCATGCACAAAGACGACAAGCTGTATGAATATATCCTTTTAAAAAAAGGAGATGCAAATATTCCTTTTGCGGATCTCTGTCGCTTGTTGAAACAACTTGGATTTGATGAAAGAATACGCGGAGATCACCATATTTTTACCAAGACAGGAATTGAGGAAATTTTGAATCTTCAGCCAAAGCAATCGAAAGCTAAACCTTATCAAGTCCGCCAAGTTCGGCAACTCATCTTAAAATACGGGCTTGAGCTTTGAGGAGAATAATGGAAAGCAAATACGAGATGATAATTTATTGGAGTGAAGAAGACGGCTCCTTTTTGGTTGAGGTACCGGAGCTTCCAGGCTGCATGGCAGATGGTCAATCCTATGAAGAAGCTGTGGCCAATGCCAAGGTGGTGATCAATGAATGGGTTCAGACTGCTCAAGAGCTGGGGCGACCCATTCCCGAGCCAAAGGGTCGTCTTATGTATGCTTAGAGTAAGAGAGGAGGGTCAGTTGCAATAGGAAGGTGCACTAGTTGAGTTATTCTTTTTGAGGCTGGTTTGACCGAGACCCTTGTATTTAAGGCATTCTGCACTGCGTGCAGCACCAGATGTCCGTGTGTCGCGTAAGGGACATCCGCTCATAAAAATTTCCGGCACGGGTAGCTTGACAGCTCCCCGCTGATGCTCCCGTAATCCCCTACGGCCAGGCGACTTCCAGAGTGACTTGCCTGCCAGCCTTGTTGGCGAAGACCACGAACCCCTCCTGCCTGCCGAAGAGATACAGGGCGTGGGTCAGGCGCACGTCCTCCCGGCAGTATTCCACCAGCTTCTCCGTCTCTCCGCTGCGCCACCAATCCAGGGCTTCGGTGCCGCTGCCGCTCTTGCTTACCCCGAGGGTGTTTTGAACCAGGTTGTTCAGGGACAGGCGATAGCCGAGGACGGCCTTGATCTCGCGCAGGAGGTCCAGGGTGGCGGGAGGTGAGTAGTCGAGGTCCTTGTACCCGGATAACACCCGGTAGTCGAAGCCGATGAGATTGAACCCCACCACCATGTCCACGGACTGCATCACCCGCCCCATCTCCGGGAGCTCGTGCTCCATGTACGCGGTGTATTCCTGCGTTTCGCTGTCAAAGAGCACGGCACAGCTGACCCCCATTCTGTGGGCGTTGTTCCAGCCACCCACCTCCTGGGCCGAAAGCTTGGTCTCCAGATCGAGGACCGCGTAGCGGAGCCCGTTATCCCGGTCCTCGCCAGGGCTTTCGGGTTCGTGCCCCTCGTCCGGAGCGAGCCCGAAGCGAGCGCTTTCCGGAGAAGCCTCCGCGTCCGGCGGCTCCCGGTCCGAATCCTGTGGAAGCATGAGCTCCAGGATGGCCTTCACCGCCCGCTTGTCCAGGGGGCGGTTGCCGGAGCCGCATTTGGGGGACTGGATGCAGAAGGGACAGCCGTGGGAACAACGGCAGGAGGTCAGTGCCCGTTTGGAGGCGCGCAAAAGCCCCACGGGATGGGAGAAGGCCTCGGCGGTCAGGCCCACTCCGCCGGAGTGGCTGTCGAAGACGAAGACCGCCGGCGCGTCGAGCTGGGGGTACAGCGGATAGGAGATGCCGCCCAGATCGTTGCGGTCGGCAAGGACGAACAGGGGCATGATCCCGATGAGCAGGTGCTCCAGGGCGTGGATGCCGCCCATGAAGTGCAGCCTGTCCGCTTCCACTTCATGCTGGATGCGGTGGGGCAGCCGAATCCACAGCCCCTCGGTTTCAAAGATGAATGGAGGCAGGTCCAGGGGCAGCACGGAGATGAGCCTCTGGCCCTTGACCTGGCGCTTCTCGTATCCGGTGAAGCGCTCCGTGACCCTGAGCCGGCCCAGACAGATCTCGACGTCGCCCAAAATCTTGCGCCGGGTCAGGCTCAGAATCTCCGTTTCCTTCTCCGAGCGGACCCGGGTGAAATAATTGACCTTGGCTTGCTTGGCCAGGACCGCCCCCTGCTCGAAATCGATGTCCTGGATCACGTAGCTCGTTCCCCGGTGCAGGTACACCGCCCCGGGATGGGTCTCGCGGCAGGCCCGATAGCGGTCGATGTCGCCGATGGCCTTCTGCTTGCTCCGGTCCATGATCTGCAGGTTCGCGTCCGAGCCGCGCAGGGAGACTTTTTGCTGGATGTCCGGGTCCCTGGGAAAGAGCGCGGACCCCTCCGCTCCGGGAAGGAGTCGGCCTTCCTCCACAAGCCGCTGAAGAAGGGCTCGCCTCTCCCTGTCCTCGCAAATGGACTCCCCGCGCTGCAGGGGCATGTCCGCGGCCGCGCAGAGGAGGTGGTTGCGGGCCACGACGGGGTTGTCCGGATTGAGGACCGCTTTCTCCGGTTCCTGGCGGAAGAATTCCTCGGGGTTGTGCATGAAATACTGGTCCAGGCTGTCCTCCTGTCCCAGAAGCACGACCGCGCTCTCCTGCTGCTTGCGCCCCACGCGCCCCCCGCGCTGCCAGGTGGCCATGACCGAGCCCGGATAGCCCACCAGCAGGCACAGGTCCAGCTCTCCGATGTCAATGCCCAGCTCCAGGGCACTGGTGCTGATGACCGCCAGCAGGTTGCCCTCGGCGAGCTCCGACTCGATGCGGCGGCGCTCCTCGGGCAGGAAACCGGAACGGTACGCGGTGATGTACGGGGCGTAGTTGGCCAGGCGCTGCTTGGTCCACATGGAGATGAGCTCGGTCATTTTCCTGGACTGGCAGTAGACGATGGTTTTGAGCCCCCGGATCAGGGCGGCCTGCAGGAGCTGAAGGGCGTTGGCCGCGGCGCTGGAGAGCACCGGATTGAGGAAGAGGAAGTGCTTGGGGCCCTGAGGAGCTCCGCTTTCCGTGACTGCCTCCGCCTCGAGGCCGGTGAGATTTCGGGACAGCTCTGCGGGATTGCCCACGGTTGCGGAACACAGGATAAAGGTGGGGTCCGCGCCGTAGGCCCGGCAAACACGGCGCAGTCGCCGGAAGACCCAGGCCATGTTCGAGCCGGTGATCCCGCGGCAGGTGTGGACCTCGTCGATGACCACGTATTCCAGGTTGGCCAGAAAATCGGGCCACATGCCGTGCTGGGGCAGTAATCCCAGGTGGAGCATCTCCGGGTTGCTGAGGAGCATCTCCGGAGGGTTCCTCCGGATCCGTGTCCGTTCCTTCTTGGG
>CAYNCR010000166.1:0-534 GCA_964395575.1 uncultured Desulfohalobiaceae bacterium | reverse complement strand
CGTGTCCCCGTCGTACACGGCAGAGCGCGGGACGCTGTCCGCGTCGAGCTCGGCGAAAAGCCGGGTCAGCGCCTTGTGCTGATCGCGGGCCAGGGCCTTGAGGGGGGAGATGTACAGGGTCCTGCCCCGGCTCCCGGCGAGAAAGCGCTCCAGCATGGGAAGGACATAGATCAGGCTCTTGCCGCTGGCTGTCGGGGTGGCGACCACTGTGTGCCGCCCCGCGCGGACCGCGTCCAGCGCTCTGGTCTGGTGCGTGTAGAGCGCATCGATGTCCAGCCGGGTCAAGAGCTTCCGAATGGGTGCCGGCCAGGGCTCGGCGGTCCGCGCCACGGAGCCGGAGCTGCCGGAAATGTGCTTGTGGTGCACGATGAGGTCGCGGAATGCCGAGGAGGCCTTCAGGTCGGCGACGAAGTCGGCGATTCCGCTCGCTGGCATGCCATTCGCTTCTTGCAATCGCAAATCGCCGTTTTTTTTTATATGAAAATGTGTTTAACGTGCTGTATTTTTGATTGATTGCCCGCAAGGGGAAGGCAG
>CAYNCR010000165.1:0-6616 GCA_964395575.1 uncultured Desulfohalobiaceae bacterium | reverse complement strand
TTTGGATAAGCATCTGGTCACCGGATTGGTGTCCCAAGGTGTCGTTGACGAACTTCAGCCCGTCGAGATCGCAGACAACGTAGCTCCTTACGTTATAGAAGCGACCGTCGGGAGCTTCCTTGTCTGTTTCTTGCTTCTCTTCCCTCTGTATGGTCATCAGAACAGGACAGTCCTCACACGGTGTCTGCCGACCATGAGTCACCTGGTAGCAATACTGCCCCACGAGGTTCTCCGGAGCGTTGTTTACCAAGTCTGCTGCCTTCTGATTTGCCCTCTGGATCCGCAGGTCCAGATCCATGGTTATCATGAGTTCGCTGAAGGCGTCGAAAAGTGAAGTTACACCCTGATGGGGGTTGAGGCTTGAGCTCATGAAAAACCTTTGTTCATTAAGTTTGTATCTGCCCGGGACACCATAATTTTGCAGTCATGACTGCTTGGACGAATAAAGCACCCCATGAACCTAGCTGAGTAGCACATTGTGATTTTGAGCGGACGTATTCCTGCAACGAGGTTTACCGAATATCTCACTGAAAGATTTAAAAATCTATTTTCGGGATAGCTTCTCTTTTCTCAAGAAATCATCTTGCAGAGTTATGTTATAAGCGTTCTTGCTGTCAATTCCATTACGCAATAAATATGCCCTTTTCTCCAACCCGCGCGTGTTGAAGGGTTTTGCGACGAACGAACCTGAACAATCAGGAGAAAAAAAGTCGAGGATGGTCAACAAAGGGGTTGGAAGTCTGTATGTGTGGGAGGTAGGTAAAGGCTTTGCCTTAGGCAGGAACTGATGTGGGTATAATAGTCTGTAAATGCACGGTTTTTGAAGTTAAGGTCCTGGCCAAATAGTATATTCCATTTGTTCTGGGAGCAGGATAACCTTGGAGAATAAGTGCCTTTTGTCAGCAGTCTCGATTTCCCACCAGCTGCACAATTGGATACAATTCAGCTTTCCATGAGTGACAGCTTTTCCACTGGCTGGGGACGGCTCCACAGAAAACCCTGCCCATAGTCGCAGCCGAGCTCACAGAGCTTTTGCCTCTGCTCTTCACGCTCGATCCCTTCAGCCAGGACCTCCTTGCCCAGATTATGGGCCATGGCGATGATCGTATGCACCAGGGTGACGGAATCTTGTTTTTCCGGCAGGCCTTCCACGAACTGCTTGTCGATCTTGATGATATTGGTGGCCAGCTGTTGCAGGTAACTCAGACTGGAATAGCCTTTCCCGAAATCATCCAAGGCAACCTTTACTCCCTGGCTGGAAAGTGTTTGAAGGACCCATGATGCTCGGTCCACGTTCTGCATCAGGCTCTGCACTTATAGTCAAGCAATTCTTCGTTTTCTTTTAGAAGACGCATGACCTCTGCTCTGTCAGAGGGATCGGCATACAGCTGAGTGGTAAACCCATTTACAGACTCAATCAGCTCCTCGGGGGAATCATACCCGAAAATCCTGGCCATGGCAGGGTTGGCTGACAGAAGCTCACCTTCGGGTGCGGTGGTTATGATGCCTATAGGGGCATTGGTGAAGAGTGTTTGTTCCCAGGAAGGGAGTGGATAACCAGCATCTTGTGCTAAGTGGCTGTTCTGGGCCATGAGTCAGCTCTATTTGTTTCAACGATTAAACAGTGCTCAGCTCCTGATACTGCCTCATTCAGGGTAGCAGCTTGTCGGGAGCCTTTTAGGGGCCGGAACAACCAATTGATTCGCTTGAGTTCCTCTTTTCTGATCTCATGGTCAGAAACTCCAGGGTTCATTCTGCCACGCTATCCGGCTGAGCGTGAGGCAAGCGAATCGGAAAGTAACTGATTTGCCAATGCCTTCCATGAAGAGACCCAATCAGGTCATACTTGATTCCCGGGTTTTCAAGGCTGCACCGGAGAACAATGGAAGCCCATTTCCAGTTTACCAGGTTTTGATAGCATGAGCGATCCAACAGATTTTTCGGGATTTTTGCGCCTTGCCAGTGATAGATTGAAAACATCCCTTTTCGACCCTCGGTTGGAACAAAGATAAAGTTTAGCTCTTCCTTACGCTTATCTTCCAGGAGCTTAGCTCCCCATACTTCGACTCCTTTTAAATTAGTTTAATCCAAAAGTTATCACTATCAGTGTGAGTGAGAGGAGCTCGCCACGTGGGTGAGGGGTAGGGGCAGGGATGCCCCCACGTGGCAAGCGTTAGAAAATCCAGAGTCGAAGGTTCAAGATTCAAAAACCCCGCGAACATTTCGGTTTCGGAAGATGATGACATAGTTACACTCATGTTTGAAATTGTCCCCAAGTCTTTTATCCTATTTATCATGACTCGAATAACCAGGCTGAATGAGTAACTCCCCAACCACTCCTGAACCCTTTTCGCGAGGGAACCCATGAACCGTAGATCATTTATCCGACTTTTGGCCGCCCTGGGAGCGGTTTCGGCAACTGGGCCAATTTGGCCAAGGAGTGGTTATGCCTCCGAAACGGATCTGGAGGTCGAGCTCCGAGCCGTTCCGGACGATATATCGCTTTTTGCCGGAGCCCCAACCAGGGTCTGGCGTTTCAGGGGGGAAGTGCTCCAAGGGCATTCCGATCAGCTTCAGAACGCGAACGAGAGTTGGTTGGGGCCCATCTTCCGTGTTCGCAGGGGCCAGCGCGTCCGGATCAGATTCAAGAATCTCATCCCCCAGGAGTCGATCATCCACTGGCACGGTCTGCACGTTTCTCCGGGAAATGACGGCCATCCCAGGATGGCGGTTCCCGCCTCCGGGGAATACGTCTATGATTTCGAGGTCCCCAACAGGGCCGGGACCTATTGGTATCACCCTCACCCCCATCGCCTGACCGGACCCCAGGTCTACGGCGGAATGGCGGGCCTCTTCCTGATCTCCGACCAGGAGGAACAGGCACTCGGCCTCCCATCCGGCGAATACGACCTCCCCGTGGTTTTTCAGGACCGGACCTTCGGCCCGGACAATCAGCTTGTGTACGTCCGCTCTCCAATGGAGCGGAGGAACGGTTTTCTGGGCAACAGGATCATGACCAACGGTCGAGCTGACGGCTCTTTTTCAGTGAAGGCCCGTCCGTACAGGTTGCGGATCCTCAACGGATCGAATTCCCGCATGTTTCGCCTGGGCTGGAGCGACGGCAGCCCCTTGCGGATTCTCGGCACGGACGGCGGCTTGCTGGACAGCCCCTTGAGTGTACCGGACATCATGCTCGGGCCGGCGGAACGGATCGATCTATGGGCCGATTTCGGGGACATGTCAGCTGGCTCCGAAATCTCCCTCCAGAGCCTCCCCTTCAACCCCGGTGGCGGCCACATGGGTATGATGGCCCCGAGAACTGCCCTTCCCCACGGCGCTCACTATGAGCTGGCCCGCTTTCGCGTCAGCGCGTCGGGACAGGGCAGGACCTTCCCTCCTGATCGACTGGCGTCCCTGTCAGCTCTTGATCCCGCTGACGCCGCGAATGCCGATACCCCCAGACGGTTCTATCTGAGCATGAATCGCATGCAGCCGACCATCAACGGGCGGACATTCAGCATGTCCGGGGTTGCCCCAGATGAAATGGTCCGCTTCGGGGAAACGGAAATCTGGGAGTTCATCAATACCGGCGGCATGATGGCCCTGCCGCACCCCATGCATATCCACGGCCTCTCCTTCCAGGTGCTCTGGCGCAGCGGCGGACCCGGGTACCGCTTCGCGGATCAGGGCTGGAAGGATTCCGTAATGGTCATGCCAGGGGCACGGGTGGCCCTGATCATGCGCTTCACCGATTACAAGGGCTTGTACCTTTATCACTGTCACAATCTGGAACACGAGGATCTGGGCATGATGCGCAATTATCTGATTCGGGCCTGATCCTCTTGCTCTCTGGCATGGGGATACAAGCCCAAAACAACGTAAACCTTGGGAGGTCTTTCAATGAAAAGAATGCTCTTCACAGCAGCACTGGCATTGGCTTTACTCCTTTACGGAGGTGCAGCCCTGGCCCAACAACAGGGAGGCGTTCAAGGACAAGGCCCTCAGGGCCAGGGATGGTTCTGTCCCTGGTGCGGTCAGCAATACGGCCAGGGGCAAGGAACGATGCCCCGCGGCGGTCAAAGAATGGATCCTGGCTACCAGGGACGTGGAATGGGACCTGGTATGATGCAACGCTACCAGGGGCGTGGAATGGGCTCCGGAAACATGCGGGGCTATCAGGGACGAGGCATGGGTCCCGGTATGATGGGGCCTGGTATGCAGGGACGCGGCATGGGACCGGGCATGATGCAAGGCCGGCAGGGCCGAGGTATGGGTCCGGGAATGATGCAAGGTCGCCAGGGCAGAGGCATGGGTCGGGGAATGACGCAAGAGCGCTGGGGGCGTGGGCAATATGGTCCAAACAGGCAACCACAGCAACAACAGATGGGGCCACTCCAAAAAGACGCGGCCAGGAATCTTGCCCAAAACTATGTTGCCGGGAATCCGAATTTGAATATCGGGGAAATGACTGAAGAAGAAGATGTTTTCGTGGCCACTGTTGTGACCCAGGATGGTTCCTTGGTGGAAAAATTGCTAATCGATAAGGAAACGGGTTGGATGAAAAAGGAATATTGAGAAAAGAAAAAATGATAAATGAAATACAGTATTACGGGATATTCACCACATCACATTGTCATTTATAATTGAGGGACTACTGTCGTTTCATAGCCATATTCTGTCGCTAACGCAGGGGTTAGATGCACCCGGCACGCGTAGCGGAGCTAATGTCACCTGCAACAATTGCTAAGCCGAATCTCCATCCTTGGCAAGCAGGTGAGACTTGTCAGGCAACAGTCATCGAACATGTGCTAAGCGATTACAGATTTCTTCCTTAGCCTGCCCATCTTCCAAAACCTACATGTTCGCGGGGCCTTTTTGAATCTTGAACCTCCGACTCTGGATTTTCTAACGTCCGGCACTCACTTTCTTCACGCTTGCCCAAATTCTTTATGCTTCTGGGAAAGTGAGTGCCGGACGAAGAAAATCGAACAGAGTCTACGCTGGATAGATTCAAAAAGGCCCCGCGAACATTTACGCTGAATCCAGGGAGGTGCTGAATAGTTACCATCAAACTAATGATGTCTCCTCAAGAAGATGGATAAAGTCCTGAAATATGGTCTCATCCAGGGACTGGCTCATTTCTTCTTTCATGATCCGCAGGGCGATGATGGGCTTTTGCCTCCCGGCATAGGGCCGGTTGGAAGTGATGGCATCGAATATGTCGCAAATGGTCAGGATGCGGACGGGGCTTGGGATGTCCCGCTGTTTGAGACCCACTGGATAGCCGTTTCCGTCGCACTTTTCGTGATGAAAGAGAATGGGGTTGAGGGTTAACTGAGACAGTTGGACACTGGTGCAACAGCCCACACCCATTACCGGATGAAGCTTGATGTAGTCCCATTCCTCCTTGTTGAGCTTGCCCGGCTTATTCAAAATGGTGCTAGGGATTTTGAGCTTGCCTAAATCGTGCAGCATAGCTCCTATCCCAGTACACACCTTATCCTCCTCTGAATAGTCATATTTGTTCATCATTGCGAGAGTCAGGATATAGACATGCATGCAATGAGAGTAGGTCTTGTAGTCGTGGGACATGAGCTTTCCGATGTTCCTGATCGCCTCGTCTTGAGAGAGGAACTCGGCGCTGGAACGTACCAACTCCTCAAACTGATTCACGATTTTCTCGCTGAGTTGGGGGTCGGCCTGCTGGAAGTAACCCTTCACGTGATTGAGCGTGGTCTCATGGAATACTTCGGCCTTCGACTCCGCGGACGCATCCGGGTCGTCCAGAATCTTCGCAAAGTTGCGCTCCACGTAGTTTTCGAAGTCCGGGCGTTGACTGGAGAGGACATATATTGTCTCAATATCCTTGTACTTGAGCTTTTCCTTGAGCTTAGAGCTGTAGCGCTGATTTTTTTTCGCATAGAGCACGTACTGATTGCCCAAGAAGAGATAAACGTCAAAGTCGAGGATTTCATTAGACTGGAGCAGCTTCTGAGATACTGGGAAATACATAGTGTAAAAGCTTCCTGGCTTGGATGAATCGTTCAGCGCATCAGCTCATCTCCCATCAATGGGGAGAAAGTGAATATGGCACTACCCTGTCGACATAACACCCTAATCATTCCTTATCGAAGATTGGGGCAAAAATTTGAGAGGATACGGTGATCAACTATCTTCTCGGTGGGTTATCCTAGACAAATAGGCTTTGTAATTTGGCCAAAGCTGATAGCGTTGGTATTTCCTCCTCTCCCGATATATCGTTTCCGGCCTTTCCGCGAGGAGCAGCTTCTTCCGATCTTCAATAAAACCTAGAACCTTAGTCTCGAAAACATATGTCTCATTTCGGTGCACAAAGCCGATGCGGATTTTTGAATATCTTTGCATGAAGGAGACGGCTTCTTCATCAGGTGTCAGATCTAAAAGTATAGAAGTAGAATAGCTCAATGTATGCACTTTAAGATCTTGAATCTTTTCTTCTTCTTGCTTAGTGGGCATGTAAAGATGTAGTAACGGTTGTTTGCTGTTACAAAACTCCTTAAATAGTTATTCCTTTTCTTCCCTGGATAGTTTCACTCCTTCCAACGAGAAATCATAATGTTCCGGGAGGCGTTCATTA
>CAYNCR010000164.1:0-6677 GCA_964395575.1 uncultured Desulfohalobiaceae bacterium | reverse complement strand
CAGATCATGGACCGGCTCAACAAGCTGGCCCCCTTCCTGGATTACGAGCCGGATCCGTACATCGTCCTGGCGGACGGCGAGCTCTACTGGATCGTGAACGCCTACACCACCACGGATCGCTATCCCTACAGCGAAGTGTTCTCCACGCGCCGCAGGGCCCGGGAAACGGCCGCGTCGAGCAGGCCGGGGGATATCTTTCTGCCCCAGGCGACCTCCTATCTAGAGGGGCCCAACTACATCCGCAACTCGGTGAAGGTGGCGGTCAACGCCTATAACGGGGACACGGACTTCTATGTGTTCGACAAGGAAGATCCCCTGCTTCGGGTCTGGCGAAACATCTATCCCGACCTGTTCACCAGCAGGGACAAAATGCCCGAGGAATTGGAGAACCATGTGCGCTACCCCTCGGATCTGCTCCTTCTGCAGGGGATGGTCTACTCCAAGTACCACATGACCGATCCGCAGGTGTTCTACAACCAGGAGGACCTCTGGGTCCGGGCCACGGAGAAGTACTACGGCCGAGGCCAGCCCGTGGAGCCGTACTACGTGATGTGGGAGCGTCCGCAGTCCGACGAGGCGGAGTTCATCAGCATGCTCCCCTTCACCCCCAAGAACCGCCAGGTACTCATCGGCTGGCTCGCCGGAATGAGCGACGGAGAGAACTACGGACGGCTTCTGGCTTACCAGTTCCCCAAGGACAAGCGCGTGCTGGGCCCGCAGCAGGTGGAATCCAAGATCGACCAGAACAGCTACCTCTCGGAGCGGCTGGCCCTATGGGACCAGCGCGGCTCCCGGGTCATTCGGGGCAACGTGCTGGCCATCCCCGTGGAGGACACCCTTCTCTACGTGGAGCCCATCTACATCGAGGCGGAGAGCTCCGCCTTTCCTGAGCTGCGCATGGTGGTCCTCATGCACGGAGAGAACATGAGCTATGCCACGACCTTTGAAAAGGCGCTGGAGGGGCTTTACTCCGAGGATGTCGAGCCCGAAGAGATGGTCGAGGACGCCGATCGGGACACAAGGGGTGAGATGGCCACGGTACAGGAGCTCATCCAGGAGGCCAATCAGGCCTTTGAGAGCTATCTGAATCTGCAGCAGCAGATGGAGTTCGAAGAGGCCTCGCGGAAAATGCGCAAGCTGCGGGATACCCTGGACAAGCTCTCCGAGCAGGCGAGCGCCGAAGATGCGGGCTCCAATGCCGAAACTGGAGAGCAGGGCGAGTAAGCTTTGTTTGATCCTTCGTGATAAAGGGCTCGGCAGTTCAGAGCAGTCCTTTATCACGAAGGGCAAATGTGCTAAACAGCCACAAATTCTGCTGAGAGGAGGAGCCCACCGTTCCGGAGGGGCTGTGCCCTGTGAGCAAGAAATACAAGCGCGACTGGAATACGGGTAAGAAGAACAAGCGCGGAGGGGCTATGAGCCGGAAGAACAAAACGCATCTGCATGTGGATCAAGAGGAGGCGGCGGACTTTTTTGCCAAATTGGCCGAAAGTATCAGGGAGGACAAGGAATCCGTTCCGGAATACGATATTCCGCTTCGCCACTACCGCAAGATCAAGGCTAGCCTGAAGAAGAAGTCCGAAGCCTATCACCTGGAGGTAAAGGTCGTTACCGAGGACCAGGAGGAGCAGGAAGACGAGGATATCAACTACAAAAAGCTCAAGAAACGCATGGAGGCCTATTTCGAGGAAATGGCCCACAGCCTGCAGGAGGACTATCTCCCTTCCAGGGAAATCGTTTATGTCTTTCTCACGGATTCCAAAACCATGACCTCCTTTGGCGGATACGGGGACGAATACTACGAGGAGTTCCTCCAGGGCTGTGAAAGTCTGCGCATGGCCTTTGAAGAGGAGGATCTCCAGGCTATGAAGGAGCACCACAATGGGCTGGTTCAGCTCCGCAACGACTGTCACGGACGGCACAAGAGCTGACTCCTGCGCGGCACTGCCACGGCGTTGTCCATAATCGCCCAGCTGGGCGATTGATTCCTTTCATCCCCTTCAGGGCCCAAGAGCCCATAAATCAACTCCAAGCCACGGCGCTCCTTCCTCCTTGGACAGCCTCCGGGAAGGGGCGCCGCTCCTGCTCCCTATCCCTTCTTTTTCGCGAACGAGCCGTTTTCGGCACATACTTTTCCTTTTCCGCACAATCCCTCCTTCCCCTATTGGCCCTTCAGTGCTAGAATAAGAACAAATATCCCAACCCTGTATTGGCTGAGGCTCCGTATCTGGTCTTCATTCGAGTGCGGAGCCGGGGAGGCCCTATGTCCGAAAAGACATGCTATCTGTTTGTGGAGGCCATCAGCCCGAACCGACGCTGCCTGTGTCTGGATCGGGAGCTGCAACAGCTCTGTGACGATCTCCGCCAGATGGGTCAGCAGGAACCCATTCGGGTCCGATTCGGGAGGAGGGTATTTTTTATCGAGGACGGGGAAAAACGGTGGCGCGCCTGCAAGAAAATGGGCCACAGGAAGATTTACGCGGTCATTTCCAATCTGTAAGCCCTTGGCTGAATAGTGACCGCGGCCCATCCGCGCCGGGTTTTTCCGCGAAAGCCGTCATGTGCTTGTTGAAAATCTGGTAAAATCGGGGCGAGATATGCACATTGTGTGTTTGCTGAAACAGGTGCCGGACACAGCGGAAGTCAGAATCGATCCGGAAACGAACACGCTGATACGGACTGGAGTGGAGTCCATTCTCAATCCCTACGACATGGTTGCCGTGGAGCAGGCGGTGCAATTGCGGGAGCAGCACGGCGGGATCGTCAGCGCGGTCACCATGGGTCCGCCCCAGGCGGAAGCGGTGCTTCGCGACGCCCTGGCCCAGGGGGCGGATCAGGTCTACCTCCTTTCCGATCGGGCCTTTGCCGGGGCGGATACCCTGGCCACCAGCTATACCCTGTTCAAGGCGGTCCAAAAGCTTGATGAGCAGCAAACGGTCGATCTGGTCCTCTGCGGCAAACAGGCCATCGACGGTGATACCGCCCAAACCGGTCCGGGAGTGGCCACACGGAAGGGCTGCAGCCAGCTGACCTATTGCCAGGCCGTGGACTGGGTGGACCCGGATTCGCGAACCATCCAGGTCAAGCGGAAGCTGCAGGACGGATACGAGCGGCTCAAAGCCGAGCTGCCGGCCCTTATGAGCGCGGAGCTTGAGCTTGTCACTCCCAGGCGCTGTTCCCTCCCCAGCCTCATCCGATCCCTGCAGGCGGAGATCCCTGTCTGGGACGCCGATAGCATGGGTGCGGACAAAGAGCTCCTGGGCCTGAAAGGCTCGCCCACCTGGGTGCAATCCATCTTTTCCCCCCAACCCAAGGAGCCCGGACCCCAGTTCCAGGCCGGGGAGGATCCCTCCCAAGCCGTGTACGAGGGGCTTCAGACCCTGTTCCAGGACGAGGATTTTGCGGAGAAACTGCTCAAGCACTAGGAGAGCTGCACGGGTATGCCCAAGAATTCAAGAGGCGTTGAAGTTGCGGAGATTCTTCCGGACCAGTGCATAGGCTGCCAGATATGCGTCGGTGAATGCCCAGTCGGCGCCATCGAGCTGACCGACGAAGGCGTTGCGGAGATCGACCCCGAAGTCTGCATTGGGTGCGGCAAGTGCGATGACGTCTGCCCTGTTGGGGCTGTTTCCTTTCAGAGGGAAAAGGCCGCGGACACGAGCGTCAAGGAGAGAAAAGAAAAGGCCGCGGAGAGCGTTTCCGGCTACGAGGGCATGGCCGTGTTCATCGAGCTCGACGGGGACAGCGGCAGCGACGTGGCCTGGGAGCTCGTGGGGAAGGCCAGGGAGCTGGCCGAATTGCGGCAGACCAGGGTGATCGGCTTCCTGCTGGGGTCCGATTGCAGAGAGGTCGCCCAGGAAGCGGTGGCATGGGGCTGCGACGAGGTGCACCTCATGGAGCACTCCGGGCTGAATCACTATTTCTCCGCCTCATACGGCGAGGCCCTCACCCAGCTCGTGGACCGGGTGCGTCCCGAAGTCCTGTTGATGGGGGCCACCCATCAGGGCAGGGATCTGGCCGGTATCGTGGCCACACGGCTCAATACGGGACTGACAGCAGACTGCACGGAGCTGGATATCGACGAGGACTCCGGGCTCCTGCTCATGACCCGGCCCACATTCGGGGGCAACATCATGGCCACGATCTACTGCGAGAAGCATCGCCCCCAGATGAGCACCGTCCGTCCCAAAGTGATGCAGGCCGGAGACAGGGATCCGGAGCGGGAAGGGACGATCCGGGAGTACGATTGGGAGCTCACCCAGGAGGGGCTTCCCCAGCTCGTGGAGTCCGTGAGCGAGGTCTCTGCAGAGGAGGTGGACATCAGCCAGTATCCCGTCCTCGTGGTTGCCGGAAAGGGGGCTTGCGACGAGCAGGCCCTGCCTCTGCTGCAGGAGCTGGCCGAGCTTCTGGGCGGTGCCGTTGCCTGTTCCCGTCCCGTGGCGGAGTCAGGGCTCCTGCCCTATGAGCGGCAAGTGGGCCAGACCGGCAAAACGGTGGCGCCCAAGCTCTACATCGGAGTGGGGGTTTCCGGGGCAATCCAGCACCGGGTGGCGATCCAGGGTTCGGAGAAGATCATGGCCATAAACACGGATCCGGAGTCAGCCATTCTGCAGATCGCGGATGTGGGGCTTATCGGGGACTATACCCGGATCATTCCGGAGATGATCAAGCAGGTGAAGGAGCGAGCGGAAAGCTAGCACACTGGATATATGGTTTTTCCATTGAAGTGACACAAGCGGCAAAAGGAACTGCGGGGCTATGAGCGAGCAATTCGAGGTGGTGATCGTGGGCGCCGGTCCGGCGGGGATATCCGCGGCCTGCGTCCTAGCGGATCATGGGGTGCAGACGATTGTCCTGGAGCGGGGCGAGTTTCCCGGAGCGAAAAACATTTCCGGGGGTGTGCTCTACGGCAGCGACCTGGCCCGGATCCTGCCGGACTTCGAGGACAGAAAGCCCCCGATCGAGCGGAACATCGTGGAGCAGCGGATCTGGTACCTCGCCGATCAGGGCGGGTACAGCTTCTCCTATCGGGACGGGCTCTTCGAGACGGACCTGCGGAACAACGTCTTCACCGTGGGCCGAGCCAAGTTCGATCGCTGGTTCGCCAATCAGGCCAAGCACAAGGGGGCCCTGGTGGTTTCCGGCACCGTGGTCACGGACCTCCTGCGGGACGAGCAGGGCACGGTTCGGGGAGTGCGTACGGACCGGCCCGAGGGGGATGTGGAGGCGAATGTGGTGCTCCTGGCGGACGGGATCAACTCCCCCCTGGCGGCGCAGACGGGATTTCGGCCCGAGCCGGAGCCGGAGCACGTGGCCCTGGGGGTCAAGGAGGTGATCGAGCTTCCCAGGGAGACGATCAACGAGCGCCTGAACGTGCCCGAGGCCGACGGGGTGACCATCGAGGTGCTGGGATCCGCGACCCAGGGCATGAACGGTGTGGGGGCGCTATACACGAACAGGGATTCCCTGTCCCTGGTTATCGGGGCCAATGTGGCGGATTTCCGGGACCACAAGAAGGAGCCCTATGAGCTGATGGAGGCCTTCAAAGCCCATCCCATGGTCTCCAGGCTCATCGAGGGGGGCACCCCCAGGGAATACATGGCCCACTGGCTCGCGGAGGGGGGATACGATCACATCCCCGAGCTGTGCGGGGACGGCTTCCTCATTGCCGGGGACTCGGGCATGCTGTTCAACGCCCTGCACCGGGAGGGCTCCAACATGGCCATGATTTCCGGCAAGACGGCGGCGGAAGCCATTCTGGAGGCCAGACGTCAGGGTCGATACGACGCGAATACCCTGAGCGCCTATACAGAGCGCCTCAGAGAATCCTTTATCTTCAAGGACTTGAAGAAATACCGCAACTTTCCGGGATTTTTGCAAAAGCACAAGGAGTTGTTCTCCACCCTGCCCGAGCTGGGTAGGCACGCCGCCCTGGAGATGCTCACCGTGGACGGGGTGCCCAAGAAGGAGAAGCAGCGGGCGATCTGGAAGAATATCAAAAGGTCCATGACCAGATGGGGGCTGTTCAAGCTCATCTGGGACGGCTGGAGGAGCGTGAAGTAATGAGCATGAGCGTGGAGGACAAGCTCTTTCTGAACCGGTATCAGGTGCACGAGGAGCCCCACATCCGCATCCTGGACCAGGAGACCTGCATGCGCGACTGCAAGGAGCAGGCGTGTCTGTTCATCTGTCCGGCCAGGGTTTACCAGCTCGAGGAGGACCGGATCAGCGTGCACTACGAGGGATGCCTGGAGTGCGGCACCTGCCGCATCGGCTGCCCCCACCTGAACATCGAGTGGCAATTTCCCAAGGGGGGGTACGGGGTGCGCCACAAGTTTGGATAGCTGGCAGGGCGTTGATAATCTTTCAATCGCTGCGTTGCTTCAAAAAGTTCAAATTCTCGAGTAGACTTCCCTACACTTCGAATTTGAACTTTTTCGCGCCTTGCGCTTGAAATTGTGGGGCGCCCTGCTGATCAACGTTTCAATAGGCAGCTAGACAACGGATGTCTTCACTAATTGAGACGATCCTCGTGTTTTTGCAGAATCCCCTGGAAAATTCGCAGTGTCTGTATTCCAGTCCCCATATGCAGCTGCGGGCATAGGGGCTCCATCCTGATTTCCCGGCTTCCTCGTGCCGCTTTGGGCTATTCCCCGGACCAGGGGAGGAACTGGACC
>CAYNCR010000163.1:3907-6691 GCA_964395575.1 uncultured Desulfohalobiaceae bacterium | reverse complement strand
TTTATAGATAATATGCAAAGCTCGAGGATAGAGTGACAGGCTCCCTGTTAGACCTTATGCAGAACCCTGAGGATATCGTACCGGAATTTCCGAACTGGCCGGAGAGCTGGAAATACCAGGACGAGGATGTTCCCTACTGGAAGACTCTGCTGGAGGTTATGCGCCCCTTTGTGCAGAGCATGATCGACCAGGGGCTGGCGCGGAAGACGATCCGTCGGCATATGGGCTATCTTTGGCTTCTGGGCGGGGAAATCATCCGCGATATGCACATCCATGAGCAGTACGACGATTTTGATGCGGAAGACGCTTTACGCGATGCTGTAGGGCCCGACGGCGGCCCTCTTTGCAGACATATCCATGGGGAAGAGGATCAGCGAGCCTTCGATACGACCTGCCGAAAGCTGCACAAGTTCCTGCAAAGAAGTTGAAAAGCGGTTGGGGAATAATCCTGCGAAGTGTCCAAGACCGCCGGGTTTTCCCGATCGACCACATCGCTAGAGCCCTGTGGATGCTATCGATCTAGCCATGGGGAGACTCTGTTTAAAGACTTTGGCGAAACTCACGCCTTTTGTTCCCGGAGGGCGGGGAAGACACGGTGTTGTGGTGAGCTTCGAGCTCGATGCCTCCGCTCACAAGTAATCGGCTGTGCCTGAATCGTTGAGGAGCAGGCCGAGCTCTCTTCCGGACTGCATAACCTTATCATCGGCCGTAAAGACCATCGCGTTCTGCTCACTGGCAACTGCCAGATACAGGGAATCATACACTGTCAATCCGCACTTGGCTGCGATGTCGAATGCGGGCTCGATCAGGTAGCTGTGCGATATATAACGTATGGGCATGGCCATCATGTCCCGGAGCATCTCCGAGGCTTCGGATCGCTCGAGCTCGTCGCGCCGCACTTTCTTCCACAGCACATTGGCCGTCTCCGCGGACAAGAGCTCCGGGGCCAAAGCAGTATGAACACCCTGCTCCACCCTGCGCAAAAAGGGCTCCAATCCCGCGGGCACGGGCCCATCCGGAATGAAGAGCCGAATCAGGGCAGACGCGTCAATGACACCGATCACCTCTGACGATCCTCCCGAATCGACTCAACGCTGTCCGACAACCGCCGTCCACTCAATCGGCTGCGCCACTTGGCAGCGGTTTGGACCGAAGAACCTCGCCTCAAACGCACATCCTGCTCCAGAATATGCCTCACCTGCTCCTGCAGGCTGCGATGATTGATCCTGGCCATCTCCTGAAGGGCCACGTACACGTCATCCGGTAGATTGCGGAGGCTGATCGATTTCATGCGATTATCCTGTACACACCATTATGCTTTTTGCCATTTGATATCACTTTAATGTCAAAGCATTTCCCGGTCAAGTGGGGCGCGTTCCGCATGCCGCCCCGCCTATGCGGGCCAGGCCTGATGCCTCGTTTCGGCAGATGGAAAAAAGAGGGACAGGATATACAGGAACAAAAGTGAGCATAAAGTGACAGGTTTATTGGTCATTACTTTTTCTGCCGCTGAGAAGCTGAGAAGGTCGCCCGTGAAGGCTTCCTTGCGACCAATCTCCTTGACAGCAGCTATCAGATAGCCATAATCATGGCTATAATGGTTAAACAAGGAAGGAAAGGAATGGATACCAAGCGCTACTCCATAGCGGAAAGCAAAAACCGCTTGCCGGCCATTATTCACGAGGCCGAAAAAGGCGGTCCGATTTTCATTCAAAGAAGGGGCAAACCCGTGGCCGTGTTGCTGTCGGTCGATTCCTATCAACGGTTGCAGGCAGGCTCCAGGGAAGGTTTTTTTCAGGCTTACACCCGCTTTCGCTCAAGATGGGACCGGCAGCGCAAGGACTATCTTGAGTCCCGGGATCTTGAAGACTTGCGGGATCAAAGCTCGGGCCGGGACACTTCGTTATGAAAGAAGGCTATCTTCTCGATACGAATGTATTGTCCGAGCTGGTAAAACCTGAGCCGAATTCGGGAGTAACAGAAAGAATACAACGCTTTGAACACCGCATTGCTACCGCCAGTATCGTTTGGCACGAGCTCCTGTATGGATACCACCGACTCAGCGAATCCAGAAAACGTGACCTGCTTGGAGAATTCCTGTTCGAAACCCTCCTTCCCACTGTGCCCATCCTTCCGTATGATGACCTGGCTGCGAAGTGGCATGCCCATGCCCGAGCCAGACTTTCGGCCATAGGACAGTGTCCAAGTTTTGCCGATGGCCAGATTGCGGCTGTCTCCGCCACAAACAACTTGACCCTGGTAACCAACAACATCAAGGATTTTGAGATGTTCCAAGAATTGAATCTGGAGAATTGGCACGAACAATCCACTTGATGCGAACATCTACAAAATTTACATTGAACAGAAATTGTCTCGTTGTTTGTTTCGGTTACATATCCTGATTACGAGGAGGTTGTTGAACCAGGCCTTGGTCAGGATTTCGCGGTTGAAGTGTATTCCGCGATTCAACGCGCTGTAGCTTATCCGCGAGCGTGGGGAATTTTGAAGGCGAAATCAGGCGCTCATTGGTGCGGAGGTTCCCGTATGGAATTTTGTATTCCAAAGATCCTGACGGGATTCTGTTGTTGCAGTGATGCATCTGCATCGTGAGGCAGGCTATTGGAAAAGGCGGGGTTACGTGTTGTTGCAGGCTAGCCTGACGGTCTTTCAGGAAACAGCCCCGGCATAAGACGAGATGCGAGATGCGCCGGCAGGGTAAGCCGAAGCGGTGCACGCGTGCTCGCCGAGTTTACGATATCCCGCTCCATAAGCACAGCATATGGG
>CAYNCR010000163.1:0-3807 GCA_964395575.1 uncultured Desulfohalobiaceae bacterium | reverse complement strand
TGCACGCGTGCTCGCCGAGTTTACGATATCCCGCTCCATAAGCACAGCATATGGGATTCTAAATTGACAATTTAGACTCCCGGATTCTCCCCTTGAGGCTTATTGATCCAGCCCTCTCGAGGAAGTGAGTCATGCTCCTTAACTTTGTTCTTAAATCGTTGGGGATGCTGCTTATTGGCCTGATAAAGCACCTGATTTCGTGATCCGATTATCTGCTCGCCTTCCCTGTAGTGAACTTGTTCTGGGGTCAGCAGATTGAGCCCGGTATGTCGGTGCTCTGTATTGTACCATCCGATAAAAATTCCGGCTGAAGTCCTGGCTGTGCTGGATTGATCCGAAGCGGCCCAGAAATTCCGATCAATGTTTGTACGTCTTGAAATGGGACTCCGAATACGGGTTGTCGTTGCTGGTATAGAGTGTGCTTATAGTAACAGGTTTTTTTGTATATTTATCAATCCACATAGGTACCGGACAACACCCCAGATGGAATTTTTTCAACGGCCTGCTGAGGGCCTTTTTTTATGCGCCTCTAATGCTGGATCAGGACATCACCACTTGACGTAATGGTCCTCTGTCCACCCGCAACAGTCCTTCACCTCTATCCTTTCGCCCTTTTCCGTAAGCAATGTTCCCTGAAAAGTCCCCATCAGCTGAGTGAACCTGGTAGCCAAAACCAAGGCGTTCATTTTCTCCTCTTTCCTCCTTTCCGGATAGAACCACATATCCACCTTTCCGTCGAAGGAAGATATACGCCACGGCAGGAACATATTCTCGCCTTCGTACCGAAAATGCACAGTGTCCGCTTTTTCCCTTCTGTCCCCTATCCAGAAAGCGTTCTCCGTAAAACCGGTCTCGTTGGTTCCGCAGGACAGGTTCAATCCCATGTCTCTTCCGTCCGAGAGCCTGCAGGCAGCAGAGGCCCAGTTCCAGAATGTGTGTCTGCGCATGTAGCCTCCGCTCCAGTCCATAACCCCCATATGCTCCGGGGACTCCAGAGTCACCCTTTGCCCCCCGAGCAGCAGCTCCGATGAAAGATGAATGGGCATCGTCTTTTGCGTATAGCACCAGCCGGTATATCCGTTCCGGGTGCACAATCTGATCGGGCTGTTGTGCGTGGTCCGCAAATGGGCGGAGAGCTGGACATCCCTGCCTTGGGCGAAAACGCGCTCCCCCTTGATCTCCAGGCTGAGCTTCCTTCCTTGCAGCCAGCTGTGGGGGTGCTCGGGAGTGGATTTCACCGCAGCCCTCTTCCTGTTCAGCATCGTATCCTGAAACTGCTTCATCCACTCGTTTCTCTTGTCATACACATACATGAATCCGGTGCACAGATGTCCCAGGTCCACAACCGCCAGGCCCAGCATTGCCTGCGGACCGCAAATACCGAAAAAATGGAACCGCTTTGCCTTGCACCTTTTCCAGGCCCGCGGCAGGCGATAGCCCAGAGGGGTTCGGTAATCGTAGTCCTCGAAGGATATCCGGTGCACCGGCTCCTTGAACAGGCCATGCTCTACGGATCCCTGCCTGGAAACCAAGTCCTGCATGTCCCCTCACCTTTGTTGCTCGGTTCAAGCATAGTAAATATGGGGTCATCCATGATAGTGAGTGTCACCGCCAGAGCAGCCCAGTCCGTGAGCAGCTGTTGATGCTCAGGTAACCTCCCTGAATCCCTGCTTTTTTGAAAGCCCGGTGAAATCCTGCCTTCGGCAGGGAGCCCTCTGGGCTCATTTCACTGGGCAAGCTTGTTAGCCAGACATCCATTTGCCGTCCTGTCGCTGCGGGCGTTGCCTCACCCTTTCCGGCAGACGGAACATCGAAAAAAGAGAAGGACAGGATATACAGGATCAACTGGATTGATGAATGCTTCACGGGGAGAAAAGCTGCAACTCTTTTCCCGCAATATTCCGTTCATCCTGTGAATCCTGACACCCTCCCGAGTGACCAACCTCGGAGCCCTTATCAAGGACATCAAGCTGGGATCCTCGCGCTACAATAGATTGCACGCTACTACAGCTTCAGCTAAGATCTTCTTGTATACCATTTTAGGGCTATCCGCGGGTAGTTGCGAGTCATGGCTGCTCAAGGTTCATACTACACTTCAGTATTCCTTATATACCGGATACTGAATGCAGAAGGCCAAGCTTCTCACAGACAAGCAGTTGTACCTATTATGTTAAATTAAAATTTTTGTCATAATTTCAACATCTTATCTAATTAGGCTTCTGTCCAAGCCAAAGTAATCTAAGATATAACAAGGTATTTCTATCAGCTCATATTAAAGTGTACGTTAAATACAAAAAAAATTAGTAGCCTTGATATAACGAGTGAATAATATGAGGACAACCGATACCCAAGCCAGGGCTGGTCATTATTTGATACAACCCTCGGGCAACAAGGCATTCATTCCTTCCGCTTTGCCACCAGAACCTCCTATCCAGATAGACGGAGAAATTCAGGAGCATTTATCTAAGGCAGACCGAGCTTTGGGGCGCTTGGATGGCTCAATTCAAACCTTGCCCCATCCAAACCTTTTTGTAGCTATGTATGTCCGAAAAGAGGCCGTAATCTCAAGCCAAATCGAAGGCACACAAAGCTCGCTTCAAGATTTGCTAGCTGCCGAGGCACATATATTTTCAGCAGAACGTCCAGGCGATGTAAACGAGGTAATAAATTATGTAAAAGCTATGAACTATGGGTTGAATCGCCTTTCCGAGCTCCCCGTATCGGTTCGTTTGATTCGTGAAATTCATGCTATACTTATGCAAGGAGTTCGCGGTCGGCAACGTAATCCCGGTGAACTCCGTTCTATTCAGAACTGGATCGGTCCAAGCAACTGCACACCCCAAGAAGCAATTTTTGTACCTCCACCTCCTCAAGAAATTTCGCGCTTAATGAGTGAGCTAGAACACTTCCTACATCAAGAATCAACTCTACCCCTTCTTGTTCGCATAGGTTTAGCTCATGCTCAGTTTGAAACAATCCATCCGTTCCTTGATGGTAATGGACGTATCGGTCGACTGCTTATTACATTACTGCTTTGTGAAAAGGATGTTTTGACCAAGCCCGTCCTATACCTTTCCCATTATTTTAAACGTTACCGTCAACAATATTATGACTCTCTTCAAGCTGTACGAGACAATGGCGACTGGGAACAATGGATTAATTTCTTCCTTCAAGGAGTTTACGAGGTAAGCCAAGAGTCTACAGAAACAGCTCGACAAATATTGCAACTACGTGAACGACATCGACAACTCATTACTGAAGAACTAGGTCGTTCTGCTAATAACGGTCACCGTGTTCTTGAACATCTATACAAGATGCCTATCGTTTCAGTCCCTCAAATTAGAGATCTTCTAGGAATTACTTATCCTGCTGCCAACAATTTAGTGAGTCAGTTTCAAAAACTTGGTTTACTCTACGAAATGACTGCCCAAAAACGCAATCGTCGTTTTGAATACAGAGATTATATGTTATTATTTTCTGAAACTAATGTTAACAACAAAGCAATGGAATGATCACCTCTACATACCGCATGAAAAAAATAGCATATGTGAACATACATAATAAAGGTTGTACACTCAATTCTCCCCCCATAGAGCGCAAAGTGACAGGCTGTTTGCTCTCTTTTGAGTGATCAGCCTCGGCCCCTTTATCAAGGTTATCAAGCAGGGATTTTCGCGCTACAGAAGGTTGCACGATGCAGCTTTTCCAGCTATGGTATACTTATATACCAAGGAGGAGTGAAAAACATGCCCAAACAAACCGCTGTTCGTCTCCCGGATGAAACATATCAGCGGCTCCAAGAGCTGG